>CABUWR010000009.1 GCA_902495265.1 uncultured Collinsella sp.
GAGGAGGAGGACGCTCGCCTGGAGGCAAAGATCGCCGCGGACGCCGCCGACGAGAACCTCATGCCCGAGGAGCAGGACGAGGACGACGACTCCGACGTGGACGACCACGCTTGTAAGCACAAGAAGACGATGATTGTCGCCCTTGTGGTCGCCATCGTGATCGTTGCCGTGGTCGGCTTCTTTATTGGCAACGGTGGTTTTGGCGGCAAGGGTGTCGGCTCGTCGACCCTGACCGAGGATCAGCTCGATTCGACTGTGGCAAGCTATAGCTACAACGGCAAGAAGAGCGACATCACCGCGCGTGAGGCCATCGAGAGCCAGTACAGTCTCGACACCGTCAAGGACGACGACGGCAACTACACCGCTCCGTCTGCCGACGTTATCCTGTCCTACGTGCGCAACCAGATTCTGCTGGACGCTGCCGAGGACGAGGGCATTACCGTCTCTTCCAAGGAAATGAAGCAGTACGCCGAGGATTCCATCGGCACCTCCGACTACAAGACCATGGCCACGCAGTACGGCGTGTCCAAGGACCAGGCCAAGCAGATCGTCCGTCAGTCCGCGACGCTGCAGAAGCTCTACAAGAAGAAGGTGGGCGATAGCTCCGCAAGCATGCCGACCGCCCCGACCGAGCCTGCTGACGGCAACGAGGAGACCGCGAGCAAGGACTACGCCGACTACATCATCAAACTTGCCGGCGACGAGTGGGATAGCGAAAAGGGTGCCTGGAAGGACGCCGATAGCACCTACGCTAAGGCCTTCGCTGACGATGCCTTTACGGCCGATAGCGCCACCTACAAGCAGGCCATGACCGCCTATTACACCGCCTACCAGCAGTATTCCTCGCAGGCTTCGAGCGCCAGCTCCAAGTGGACCGAGTACGCCAACGGCCTCTACGCCAAGGCCAATATCAGCATCTACGGCCTGTTTGCGTAAGGTTTGCCTGCACTACTGCGCGTTAACCGATCACCTGATTAAGCCCGCTAGAACGGACAACGTTCTAGCGGGCTTTTTTTGTTACCGAAACCACTGGGGTAGGCCTCGCGCCCGCACGAGCGCTCCATCGGGTTCCCCTAATTCATCTGGGAAAACAACTGCAAACGATTGCAAGTAACCGGTGAACGGTCGAAAACTACCGTTCACCGATAATCTCAAAACTGGTTCTAACTGGTATTAAGTCAAAAAGACCAATTCACATATCTTCACAATGACCTGCAATTTTTCTACACGCTATTTTTAGCCGCCCTGCGTTGTTTAGACACCGGGAAAGATCCGATCTTTTGCCAAAGCGTTTCGAAACGGTTTCAAAACTGCAGGTAGAAGTATTAACGAGCGGTAAACGGTCGATTTATCACCGTGAGCGGTGCAAAAACGTTTTACTGTTTGAATCAGCGAAAGCGACCTCTCCTGGGGTGATATAGTGACAACAACACGTCACGTGGTTACTACCAGTTTAGAAACCACTGGTCTTCAAAGAACGCTTTCTAAGAAGCTTTAAGGGCGAGCGCCCGCTGGCTTCCGAAAATTATCGGACTCAGATCGTACACACCTTCGGAAGGGAAATTTGAATGGTTGGCTTTATTCTTACCGGTCATGGACAGTTCGCACCCGGCCTCGCAAGCGCTATCGCTATGGTTGCCGGCGACCAGCCCGCTTTTACCGTCGTTCCTTTTGAGGGCGACCAGGCTGCTTCCTACGGTGAGGATCTCCGCGCCGCTATTACCGCCATGCGCGAGGAGTGCGATGGCGTGCTCGTCTTTACCGACCTGCTTGGTGGCACCCCGTTCAACCAGTCGATGATGATTGCCCAGGATGTCGACAATGTCGAGGTTTTGACTGGCACCAACCTTCCCATGGTTATTGAGCTTCTGTTCCTCCGCGGTAACGCCACGCTCGCCGAGCTTGGTGAGCAGGCCGTGACCGTTGGCCAGACGGGCGTCACCGCCCAGACGGTCGCATCCGTTGCCGACTCCGAGGAAGAGGATATCTTCGGCGACGAGGACGGCATCTAATGGCCGATTTCGGAGCCAACGTCCTGAGCTCCTCGGTCGCCCTTTTAGGCCTGCTTGTCATCATGGGCTTGATTTACACCATCTGGTCGCAAATCAACATGAAGAAGAAACAGAAGTACTTCAAGGAGCTGCACACGGAGCTCAAACCGGGTCAGGAAGTTCTTTTCGCCGGCGGTATCTACGGAACCGTCAAGGGCATCGAAGGCGAAAAGGTCCAGATCAAAGTCCGATCCGGTGCCGTCGTAGATGTTTCGCGTTACGCGATTCAGGAGATCAAGTAACTGTCGTCAGCAAATAACGAAAGGAAGCTGATCAACATGGCAGAACCCAACATTCTTCTTACCCGCATCGATAACCGACTGGTCCATGGTCAGGTCGCTACCCAGTGGAACTCCACCCTGGGCTCCAACCTCATCCTCGTCGCCAACGACGATGTGTCGACCAACACCATGCGCCAGAACCTCATGAAGATGGCCGCTCCCGCCGGCGTCGCTACGCGTTTCTTCTCCCTGCAGAAGACCATCGACGTCATTGGCAAGGCGAGCCCGCGCCAGAAGATCTTCATCGTGGCCGAAACACCGGAAGACGTGCTTACGCTCGTCAAGGGCGGTGTGCCTATAAAGAAGGTAAACATCGGCAACATGCACATGTCGGAAGGAAAGCGCCAAGTCGCCACCTCCGTCGCAGTTAACGACGAGGATGTCGCTGCGTTTAAAGAGCTGCAGGAATTGGGGGTGGAGTTGGAGATCAGGCGCGTTCCGAGCACGCCTGTTGAGGACACGAGCAAGCTCTTCTCGTAATCCTCGTGATCCACGTTGTCAGGATTGAAACCCTGACGTTCTGTACGTGATATCCAAAGTGCGTACATACATTTTGAAAGGAGGAGCAAGATGGAATACTCGATCATCCAGGTCGCTCTGGTCTTCATCGTCACGTTCGTCGCGGCAATCGACCAGTTCAACTTCCTCGAGTCTCTCTATCAGCCCATCGTCACCGGCGCCGTCATCGGTCTTATCCTTGGCGACCTCAACACCGGTCTTCTCGTGGGTGGTACCTATCAGCTCATGACGATCGGCAACATGCCGATCGGAGGCGCTCAGCCGCCTAACGCCGTCATCGGCGGCATCATGGCAGCCATTCTCGCTATCGCTACGGGCCTCGAGCCCAACGCGGCAGTCGGCCTTGCCATTCCGTTCGCTCTGCTTGGTCAGCTCGGCGTTACCCTGGTCTTCACGCTTATGTCGCCCCTCATGTCCTCCGCGGACAACATGGCTCATAACGCTGACACCAAGGGCATCGAGCGTCTGAACTACTTCGCCATGGCTCTGCTCGGCCTGATCTTCGCTGTCGTCGTCACCCTGTTCTTCATCGCTGGCGCTACCATCGGTCAGACCATCGCTTCCGCCATCCCGACTTGGCTGCAGACCGGTCTGTCCGCTGCAGGCGGCATGATGCGCTTCGTCGGCTTCGCCGTCCTGCTCAAGGTTATGATGAACCGCGATATGTGGGGCTTCTTCCTCATGGGCTTTGGCCTCGCGCTCATCACCGTTGCCAACGATTCTCTGGCAACCCCTGCCCTGCTCATCCTCGCTCTCATCGGCTTCGGCATCGCTTTCTGGGACTTCCAGCAGCAGACCGAGCTGAAGGGTGCAGCTGTTTCTGACGGAGGTGACTTCGAAGATGGCATCTAATGAGTATGTGATCCCGGAGCACTACGAGGATCTCACTCCTGCTCCGCAGCTCGACCAGAAGACCCTCAACAAGATGGCTTGGCGCTCCTGCTTCCTGCAGGCATCGTTCAACTACGAGCGCATGCAGGCCGCTGGCTGGCTTTACTCCATCATCCCCGGTCTGGAGAAGATCCACACCAACAAGAACGACCTCGCGGCTTCCATGAGCCACAACCTGGAGTTCTTCAACACCCACCCGTTCCTCGTCACCTTTGTTATGGGTATCGTGCTTTCGCTCGAGCAGAACAAGGTTGACATCCCCACGATCCGCGCCGTCCGCGTCGCCGCAATGGGCCCGCTCGGTGGTATCGGTGACGCCCTGTTCTGGCTGACGCTCGTGCCTATCACGGCCGGCATCACCTCCAACATGGCCATCAACGGCAACGCCGCTGCGCCGATTATCTTCCTGGTGATCTTCAACGTCGTCCAGTTCGCTCTGCGCTTCTGGCTCATGAACTGGTCCTACAAGCTTGGCACCAGCGCTATTGACGCTCTGACTGCCAACATGCAGGCCTTCACGCGTGCCGCTTCCATCATGGGCGTCTTCGTCGTCGGTTGCCTGGTCGTCACCATGGGTGGCACCCAGATCAACCTCCAGATCCCCAACGGCACCACCCGTGGCCTCTCCGCTACTACCGTGATCGTCTCCGAGAAGGAGGCCGAGAACTTCACCGGTATGGAGGGCATCGATACCGAGACCGCTGAGGCCGGTACCATCGCCATGACCGATGAGGACGGCAACGCCCTCACCGCTTCCGATGCCGACGGCAACGCTGTCGAGTGCGGCGTCACCGATCTGGGCAACGGCATGGAGTCCGTTACCTACGGCACCGTCACCGAGGATCCGGTCAACTTCTCTGTTGCCGACACCCTCAACACCATCGTCCCGAAGCTCGTCCCGCTTATGCTTACGCTGCTGCTTTACTACATGTTCGCTAAGCACAGCTGGACCCCGACCAAGGGCATTCTGCTGCTCTTCGTCCTGGGCATCCTGGGCGCTGGCCCGCTTGGTCTCTGGCCGAGCATCTGGTAAGGCTCTAGCTTGAGGGGTGTGTCCCTACGCGGCTCACACCCCGACCCCTTAAGCCATGTGTATGTTAAAAGCCGCGTGCTCGAAAGAGCGCGCGGCTTTTGTTTTCTTGATGATTCGGGTGTTGCGGACTGATAATGCTTAACACCCTAGGTAGTTAGCCGAATTCGAGCAAAAGGGAGGATAGGATGGCGATCGGAGCGCGTAAGCAACCGCTGTACGATCAGCTGGTCGATATTCTGACCGAAAAGATTGACCATGAATATCGCGCCGGTGACATGATTCCTTCCGAGCGCGAACTTTCGGAGCGCTATGGTCTCTCGCGCACTACGGTACGCCTGGCTCTGCAGGAACTAGAGCGTTTAGGACTGGTGGTTCGGCAGCACGGTCGCGGTACCTTTGTGACCGACCGTTCGGCAAAGGCAACCAATCTTATGCAGTCCTACAGCTTTACCGAGCAGATGCGCGCGATGGGTCGCGACCCCGAGACCACGATTCTCGAGTTTTGCGAGATGGAGGCCGATAAGAATCTGGCTGAGCATATGGGATTGCGTATCGGTGATCGCATTTTTAAGCTCAAGCGCCTTCGTTCTGCCGACAACATGCCCATGATGGTCGAACGCAGCTATCTACCGGTTCGTCAATTTCTGTCCCTAAAGCGACCGCTGCTGGAGTGCAAGCCGCTTTACGATGTGATTGAGCAAGACTTTCAGCAAAAGATACGCGTGGCCGAAGAGGAGTTCTATGCGAGCATAGCCCGTCCCACCGACGCCCACCTTTTGGGAATTGTCGAGGGCTCGCCTGTGCTCGATTTGGTCAGGACTACGTATAACGAGTCAAACGAGGTTGTGGAGTATACACTCTCGGTTGCTCGTGCCGATCAGTTTAAATACAAGGTTTACCACCAGCGTAGCAACTAGTTTCCGCATCGTTTCCATATGGTGATTCTTTGCATTTAACTGGTTACTACCAGATAACCAACCGAAGTGTATAATTGCACGTCAGAGGATTACTTCTAGAGAGAGGTATTAGAAATGTTCGAGAAGAGTGTCGAGGAGCTCACCGAGCTCGGCGCCCAGATCACCACGGCCGAGATTGCTCAGCAGCCCGAGCTTTGGCGTGATACGCTCAACATCTATCGCGAGAACAAGGAGGCCATCGAGGCCTTCCTGGCCGAGGCTCGTGCTATGGGCGAGGGCCGTCTGTCCGTTGTCTTCACCGGTGCCGGTACGTCCGACTACGTTGGCGATACCTGCGCCCCGTACCTGCGTCACGCTGGCAACACTGATCTCTACGACTTTAAGCCCATCGCCACGACCGACATCGTGAGCGCTCCGCGCGATTTCCTGCGCGCTGAGGATCCCACGCTCGTGGTTTCCTTTGCCCGCTCTGGCAACAGCCCCGAGAGCCTTGCCGCCGTTGCCGTTGCCAAGGAGCTCGTCCACAACGTCAAGTTCCTCAACATCACCTGCGCTCCCGAGGGCAAGCTCGCCGTCGAGTCTGCCGATGATCCCAACGCGCTGACGCTGCTCATTCCGCGCGCCAACGACAAGGGCTTCGCCATGACCGGTTCTTATTCCTGCATGACCCTGCTCTCCACCCTTATTTTCGACACTGCCTCTGACGAGCAGAAGGCCGAGTGGGTCGAGACCATCGCCAAGATGGGCGAGGAGGTCATCGCTCGTGAGCCTGAGATCGCCGATTACCTGGCTGGCGACTTCAACCGCGTGACCTACTTGGGCTCTGGCTCCTTCGGTGGCCTTGCCCAGGAGAGCCAGCTCAAGATCCTCGAGCTCGCTCACGGTCTGGTCGCTACTTCCTACGACACCTCCATGGGCTATCGTCATGGACCTAAGTCCTTCGTCGACGATAAGACGCTCGTCTTCGTGTTCGTCAACAACGACGCCTACACCCGTCAGTACGACATCGACATCCTCAACGAGATCGGTGGCGACGAGATCGCTCAGCACACCATCGCCGTTCAGCAGGAAGGTGCCACCGTCTATGAGGGTGAGTCCTTCACCTTTAAGGGCTACGAGGCACTTCCCGAGGGCTACCTTGCCCTGCCGTTCGTGATGTTTGCCCAGGCTATCAGCCTGCTCAACTCCGTGCGCGTGGGCAACACGCCCGATACGCCGAGCCCCACCGGCACGGTCAACCGCGTGGTTAAGGGCGTGACGATTCACCCCTTCACCGCTTAATCGCGTCCCCCTGTAAGGGCGCCCGTCCGCTCATAACGGCGGGCGGGCGCTTTTTGTTTTACGTGTGCTGGGTATAAGCATCACCACAGTCAACTGCTTTAGAAGCAAGGAGTGCATATGAGCACGTACGCAATTAAGGCTGACAAGTTCTTCTTGCCGGCAGGCCCGCAACTGGGCGGCTATCTTATGGTCGAGGATGGCGTCTTTGGCGCCTGGCAGGCCGACGAGCCCTCTTGCGAGATTAAGGACTACACGGGATCGTGGATCGCGCCGGGTATGGTCGATACTCACATCCATGGCTTCTACAACCACTCAACTACCGATAACGATCCCGAGGGCATCGATATCAGCTCGACCGAGCTCGCCCGTCGCGGTACCACCAGCTGGCTGCCCACGACGTTCACCGATGGCGTCGAGCAGATCAAGGACGCCTGCGCCGCTATCGCCCAGGCGGACGAGGGTCGCGGCCCCGACTTCTGCGGTGCTCGCATTCAGGGCATCTACCTGGAGGGCCCTTTCTTTACCATGAAGCATGTGGGCGCGCAGAACCCCGCTTACCTGATCGATCCCTCCGAGGAGGTCTTCGACCAGTGGCAGGAGGCTGCGGGTGGTCGCATCGTTAAGAGCGCCATGGCGGCCGAGCGCGACGGTGCCGCTGCTTATGCGGCTGCCCTGAACGCCAAGGGCGTGGTGACCAGCATCGGTCACTCCGACGCCACCTACGATGAGTGCATCGCCGCCATCAACGCCGGTGCCAGCTGCTTTACGCATACCTATAACGGCCAGCGCGGGCTGCATCACCGTGAGCCCGGTGTCGTGGGTGCTGCCATGTCCACGCCCGAGACCTACGCCGAGATCATCTGTGATGGCAAACACGTAAACCCCGCTGCCATCAAGGCGCTGCTGCAGGCAAAGGGCTGGCAGCATACGGTGCTCATCACCGACTGCCTTGGCTGCGGCGGCATGCCCGAGGGCAGCTACACCAGTGGCGGCATGGACGTCATCATGAAGGACAACCTGTGCTGGCTCGCCGACGGCAAGAGCATTGCCGGTTCGGTGCTCACGCTTGCCCAGGGCGTTAAGAACATCGTCGACTGGGGCATCGCCAGCGCCGATATCGCCATTCGCATGGCAACCGAGGTGCCGGCACGCTCCGCGCACATCGAGGATAAGTGCGGCAGCATCATGCCGGGTCGCGACGCCGACTTTGTCGTGTTCGACCATGAGCTCACCCTCGTCGAGACGTATGTTGGCGGCCAGAGCGTCGGCAACGCCTTTACCGAGTAACGATAGAAAAAGACGGCGGGCCCGAATCTGCTCGGACCCGCCGTATGGGTTAAACGCTCAAAAGCACCTTCACAGTTACAGCTTGTTAGCGATCTTCTTTGCCGTGCGCTTAACGCCGGCCACCAGGCCTCCCGCAGGATGCTCCTTCTCGTATGCTAGGCGCTTTTCGCGCTTGGCGTACTCTTCGACGATGATGTCGCCATACTCGTCTTCGATCTTGTCGAAGAAGTCGACGGCGCCCTTAATTTCCTCAGCGGTTGGGTGTCCCTTTTGGACACCGCCGGTGAGTTTGAACGGCCCCCACGTATCAAAGCCGGGGCAGCCGTAGATACCCATAAAGATGGCCTGCCTCATGCGGCAGATGCCATCGATATCCTTGCCGTACCACTTGTTTTTGCCACCGTAGGTCATAAGGCCAAACACCTTGTCCTGCGGCTGCAGCACGTTCGTGAGCACTCGTGCCATGTCCTTGTCGATCTCGGAGTAATAGATGCCCGTGGCGACACCGATCAGATGATATTCGTGCAGGTCGGGATACTCGTTTTTGCCGAGCGCCTTGACGTCGAGGGTATCGATCTCGGGGTGTGCCTCGACGATGGCGTCCACGAGCTTTTTCGTATTGCCGTGATGGCGCGAGGCGTAGAGGATGATGGTTCGCATAAGAAGGCCTTTCAGCTGTAATTGCATCAATGTCTGTATGGTACCCCGTTACATGGCTGGGATACCGGACGCATCGATGAGCGTGCGGGTTTGTCCTTTGGTTAGGGCCGAGACGGGTACTTGCGAGCAAAAAGCAGTTGTTCGAAAGGATGGGCAATGGAATACGCTCTCTCCAACGATTCGATTTCTATTAAGGTGTCCACGGCTGGTGGTTCGTTTACCTCGATCGAGGCCGGAGGTCGCGAGTATCTGTGGCAGGGCGATCCCGCCGTGTGGTCCGGCCAGGCACCGATTTGCTTCCCGATTTGCGGAGGCTTGCGCGACAACAGCGCCATGACGTTTGCCGGGCATCATGTAAAGCTCGCTCGCCACGGGTTTGCGCGCAAACAGGAGTGGAAGCTGCTGAGCCAGAGCGAGAACGAGCTGGCTATGTGCCTGGCTTCGGAGGATAACGCCGCGCTGCTGAGCGATTATCCGTATCCGTTTAAGCTTGTCGCCCGCTATACGCTCGAGGACGCTGCCGTGCGCGTTTCCTACGAGGTCACCAACGAGGGCACCGAGGACATGCCGTTCTTTATTGGCGGTCATCCCGGCTTTAGGTGTCCGCTCGATGAGGGCGAGGCCTATACGGACTACGAGCTGCGCTTTGAGAAGGACGAGGCTGCTGAGCTTTGCACTGCCGTCCCCTCGACTGGCTTGATTGACGTTACCAACCGCTCCAAGAACCCCATGGTGGGAAAGACACTGCCTCTGTCGCATGAGCTCTTCGATTTTGCGGAGACCATCTTTGATGTGCTCGAGAGCCGTCAGGTCACGCTTTCCAAAAAGGGCGAGGACAAGGGTGTTCGCCTGAGCTTTGAGGGCTTCCCATATCTCATTGTGTGGAGCAAGCCCGAGGGCGATTTTGTGGCGGTTGAGCCTTGGGGCGGTCTCTCGACCTGCTCCGATGAGGACGACGTGCTTGAGCATAAGCGCGGCTGCCTTGTCGCCAAGCCCAAGGAGACCGTCGTTCGCTCGTTCACGATTGAGATCCTGTAATTCCGTTTTGTCGACTCGTATCGCGAGGCACAAGGAGCCTGCGAGATAAGGAGCTAAAAATGATCCTCACCGTTACGATGAACCCGTCTGTCGATACGCGCTATCAGCTCGATGAGCTCGTCATCGACGACGTCAACCGTGTGACGCCCGAAAAGACCGCCGGCGGCAAGGGCCTCAACGTGGCCCGTGTGCTGGGTCAGCTGGGCGACGACGTTGTGGCAACCGGTTTGCTCGGCGGCCACATGGGCGCCTACATGGCTGAGCTCATGGACGCCAACGGTATTAACAACGACTTTGTGCCCATCAAGGGCGAGACTCGCATTTGCCTCAACATCCTCCACGCCGGCAACCAGACCGAGCTGCTCGAGAGTGGCCCGACAATTGCCCCCGAGGAACTCGATGCCTTTACCGCCAAGTTTACTGAGCTTGCGGGCAAGGCCGACGTTGTCACCATTTCGGGTTCTCTGCCCCGCGGTGTCGAGGCAGACTACTATGCCAAGATCACGGGCATTGCCGAGAACGCCGGCGCCAAGGTGCTGCTCGATACCTCGGGTGCTTCGCTCGAGGCCGCCCTTAAGTCCGAAATTAAGCCCGAGCTGGTCAAGCCTAACCTGACCGAGATCAACGGCCTTCTGGGCACGAGCTTTACCACCGACGATGTGGACGAGCTCCGCGCCGCGCTTGCCTCTGATGCCCGCTTCTCCGATATCCCCTGGGTCGTCGTGTCCATGGGCGCTGCCGGTTCCGTTGGCTTCCACAATGGCCGTGCGTTCCGCGCGAAGACGCCCGATATCCCTGCCGTTAACGCTACGGGCTCTGGCGATTCGACCATTGCCGGCTTCGCACATGCGATTGCTGCCGGCGCCGACGACGAGACGGTGCTGCGTACCGCCAACACCTGCGGCAAGCTCAATGCCATGGATCCCATGACCGGCCATCTGGTCATGGACCGTTGGGACGAGGTCTACAACGGCGTTGTCGTGACCGAGCTGTAAGGGCTTGGGCGTCGGCCCCGGCATCGATTGCTAGCTCATGTCGACGACAAGTGCGATAGCATTATGCTGGGGCGCGACGCCGACGTTGTCGTGTTCAATCCCGACCTTACCCTGGTCGAGGCGTATGTGGGTGGCAACAGCGTCGGTAACGCTTTTATCGAGTAGCCGCCAAAGGAACGATCCGAGAGGGGATTTAGATGATTTACGGTGCACTGGGCGATATCGAGGAGTACCGCGGAATGCTCAAGGGCCTCGACGTGCTGATTGATTGGCTCGAGGAGAACGATCCGGCGGAGCTCGAGGTCGGCAGCCATCCGATTCTGGGCGACAAGGTCTTTGCGAACGTCATGGCTCCCACGACTCGTCCCGAGGCCGAGGCTCACTACGAGACGCATCAGCGCTATCACGACCTGCAGATCGACATTGAGGGTCGCGAGGCCTTTAAGGTTGCCACGGGCAGCCTGACGCTGGTCCAGGAGTTTGACGAGAAGGACGACTACGATCTGGTCGATTCCGACGCTTCGATCGCCGGCGATCTTGCCGACGACAAGTTTGCACTGTTTGTAGCCGGCGAGCCTCACATGCCCACGCTCGAGTTCCCGGGCGATGGCGCGCAGCCGGTCAAGAAGATCTGCTTTAAGCTGCTTGCAGATGCTTACTGGGAGGAGTAACACGCTGTTCGTCTGATGGCGTGATTCCCCTAGGGAAATCACGCAAGGACCCCGCCAAAAGTGTTTCCCCTAGGGGAATCACGTTTGGCGGGGTTTTCTGTTTTTGAATAGGGAAGCTGTTTATTTGCGAAGAACATCGGCTAGCCGCAGGATTGAAATCATCGACCGATAAGTGAGTTCCACCTTTTCGCCCGCAAGCAGTCGTTTCGATTGAATCTCATCCAGCCCCACAAGCCGAGAGAACAACGAACTGCTCATCGTGCCCTCGTCAATTGATTCCCTTATGGTCTTCAAAACGTCCGTATCATGAAGCGATGCCGAGCTGTAGGGGGCAACACGAGCGGAACTCTCAATTAACGACGAGACAAAAGGATGGAGATGCTTTGGACATAGCCCATCAAACACCACATCCCCATTGTCGTTCGAGCCGACCAGGCGCCAAGTATAATGATCGACCCAGTCATCTCCGTCATATATGGCGTCCATGAGCAACTTCCCGTCTAGAGAGAGAAACCTATTTGGACATCGGGGCGCAAGACCGCAATCCATATAGGCCCCGCAGCAACTCCAACCCAACGCACCACATAGGTTCCCTTTCGTACATGTGTATCAATCTGCCCCGAAATGCCGGTGAATGCAATTCCAGACCCGTTTGTCGGATAGCAATCGACGTATTTTTGTTTTCCGCTCACAACCTTGTATAGATATATCGTTCCAGCAAAAGAGAAGGTATCGTGGCTATTTTAAATCTATATGGCCAATTCGAGCCCTCACCATGGCAATTGTTGCAGCTGGGTTTCTTTTCATTAAAATTTCACTTTGGTAAATCCCCGCCCCCTAAGCATTAAATCCGAAGTCCACCGAGTGGGCGAATCGGCAACAAAAAAGCCGCCCGAAGGCGGCTATCTTGTGCAATGGAGCCAGCGACCGGGCTCGAACCGGTGACCCCCGCTTTACGAGAGCGGTGCTCTACCAACTGAGCTACGCTGGCGGCCATGTGGTGACGCAACTGAGGCGTCAACGGCTGTCTATGATACGGGACATCGCACATCCGTGCAAGTGTTCTGACGGCTTTTCTCACTTTAAATGCACTAACCTTGATTATCGACTTTATCCGAACACCTCCCACATTCATCCGCACATGTGCGGATGAATGTGGGAACCCGATACCCTGAGGGCCGGATCGGCCGGCCCCGGGAGATCGGAGGACGGCATGTCCGGAAAGAAGAAAAGGGGCTCCGCGAGGGCGGTCCCGAGGGCCTACGGAAGGCTCACGAGGCACGAACGGGACACGGTCCAGAGGATGCTGGAGCGCAGGGCGTCGTGCAGGGAGATCGCGAGGGAGCTGGGCAGGTCGCCCTCGACGGTGAGCGCCGAGGTGGCGTCGCACAGGTTCGTGACGGCGCCGAAGGCCAGGCGCGGCGAGCGCGTGGACGCCTCCGCCGACCTGTCGGCGGCCTGCCCGCGCCTGGCGGCGTGGCCGCGATGCTGCAACGGGTGCGGGCGGTACCGCGCGATCGGCTGCAAGCGCCGCCCCCACGTCTTCTACGAGGCCCGGGCCGCGCAGCTGTGCGCCGACTCGGTCCTCGTCTCGTCCAGGCGCGGGATAGACGCCGACGAGCCCGCCGCGGCGGCCAGGCTGGAGGCGATAAGGGACTGCCTGCGCCGGGGGCTGTCGCCCGAGCAGATGGCGGCGCGCAACGGCGGCCCGGTGGACCTGTCGCCGTCGACCATCTACCGCTGGGTCTCGGCGGGCTACGACGGCATGACCAACATGGAGCTCAGGCGCAAGGTCGGCTACAGGCCGAGGAAGCGCGCCGCGGGCCGGGCGGCGACCCGCCACTCCGCCCGCAGGTCGCATGCCGCGTTCCTCGCCCTCGGGGAGGACGCGTGCGCCGCGGCCTGGGAGATGGACACCGTCGAGGGGGCCCGGGAGGACTCCGCCTGCCTGCTCACGCTGCTGCACCGCCCCAGCAGGCTCCAGCTCGCGCTGCCGCTGGAGGAGAAGACCGCCGGGTGCGTCGCGGACGCCCTGGAGGGCGTCCGGGCCATCCTCGGCGCCGACGGGACGCGCCGCGTGTTCCGCGCCGTCCTCACCGACAACGGTGCCGAGTTCTCCGACGAGGGCGCCATCGCTGCGCTGCTCGGCGAGGGGCCGGGCGAGACGAGGCTGTTCTACTGCGACCCGAGGCGCAGCGACCAGAAGGGCGCCTGCGAGCGAAACCACGTCGAGATCAGGAAGCTGCTGCCCAAGGGCGCCGGAATCAGGTTCGACCGGCTCGCCCCGGCCGACCTGGCGCTGGCCATGTCGCACGTGAACTCCGAGCCCCGCGGCGCGCTCGGCTTCGCGACGCCCGCGCGCGCCTTCAGGGCGATGCTCGGGGAGGACGCGGCGGCGCTGCTGGACGCCTACGGCGTGGGGGACGTGCCGCTCGGCGACCTCGACCTGACGCCGGGGCTCATCGAGAGGGCGCGCGCAGAGAGGGGCGATGCCCCGCTGGCCTAGCCTGGAAGAAAAACGGAATAGACGGGCCGACCGTCCGGCTGAGTCTGGGAAGAGGTGCCGGGCGGCGGGCGGAGCATGGCCACCGGACCCATCGAAACACATCTCCACCATTCCTTCAACTGGGAAAATGCCGCCCCCGGACCCCGGGAGAGGCCGCGGGGGCGTTCGGCTAACTGAGGGAATGGCCTATTTGCTCAATGTGTTCGGCTGAGATCGGAAATCAACCTCGGACATGATGCCCAGCGCGTGCTCAGTCGGAAACAGAGCGGCGACGGTACCGGAAACAGGAGCGCACACCGTTCCCTCTTGGGGAACCACGGCAACGCCATCGCCCACTGCACGGCTGCTAAAAGCGGGGTCATTGGTTTTTTCTAGATTAACAAGCTCGCCGGAAACGGGAGCGAGGATTTCGAACTCGGAAGCCGCAGTCGTCTGCTTATCCGAACCACCCATTAGGCGAGAAAAGAAACCCATGGTGACATGTCCCTTCATAAATATAGCCCAACCAAAATCAATCGAATGCACCCATTGAGACACACCCGTTCTAAGACTTTGGTTAGGCCCACGTCCGAGGGGACTCGGTAACCTTCCGCATTTCTTTTACGTGGGTTATTATAGACAAGCCCAAAGCCGGAACAATCATTATGACCGGCGAACGGTATTTTTTCTCCGATAAACGGTATTTAAGCGGCACTTAGGGACGTTCCTTTTCTGCCGGCA
>CABUWR010000010.1 GCA_902495265.1 uncultured Collinsella sp.
CGCCGCCCGCCAGCCCAACCCCTCAAACGACAGAAACCCCGGCAGCTCTTCGCAACTGCCGGGGTTTCCGCGGAAAAGGGGGACATGATCCTCGAGCGAACGGCAAAGGGGCAAACCGCTTTCGCTCAACTGTTTTATGCCCCTTGCCCGCGGGCTCAATCAGAGCGCGTCACAGCAACACAAAGCCACTACACCTGTGACGGAGCTGTGAAATGGTATCTATCGTTGGCGCATGCCATGCCAAAGAGTGTCCCTAACGGCTAGTCATTTAAGAACGTCCCCAATGACTAGCTGCTGGCGGCGGGCGTGACTTTCATCCCGTTTGGCGCTCCGGTCGCCTAGATATTCGTCATGTGTGTCCGTAAACGTGGGACAATGGCGCTGTTGGTATCACAGACAAAGGATGTGCCTATGAACGCCCCCGTTGCCAAGACCTGTCGGCAGCGCCGCCTATTCGCGCGATTCGCTTCCGTCTGCGCACTCGTCGCGCTTGCGTTGTTGCTGCTGCCTGCCGCCGCACACGCCGACGGCTACTCCATGAGCCAAACCTACATCGGCGCCACGGTTGAGGCCGATGGATCGCTGACCGTTGTCGAGGGACGCCAGTTCGATTTCGACGACGACATCAACGGCGTGTTTTGGGAGATCAATACGGGCACCAACCAGCAGGGCGGCGCGGCGGGCGTCGACGTGCTGAGTGTCGAGGAAGAGGACACCGCGTTTAACAAAGTCGATAGCGCGAACAAGGGCGACTCTGGCGTCTACACGGTCGAGCAGACCGGTGACGGCGTAAAGATCAAGGTATTCAGCCCCCACGAGAGCGGCGACAGCGCAATCTATTACGTGAGCTACACCATGACCGGTGCGGTCATGAACTGGGCCGATACCGCCGAGCTCTACTGGAAGTTCGTGGGTGACGGCTGGTCCGCGGATTCCGATGACGTCGAGATGGAAGTGTACTTCGCAAATGCTGCTGCCGGGACGGCGGCCGTCAAGGGCGATAACTTTCGCGCATGGGGCCACGGTCCGCTGACGGGCGATGTGTCACTCGATGAGGACGAGCCCATGGTCACCTATACCATTCCCTGCGTGCATCAGGGCGAATTTGCCGAGGCGCGCATCGCCTTCCCCAGCGACTGGGTGCCGCAGCTTGCCGCCTCGGGCGAAGAGCGCATGTCAACGATCCTGAGCGAAGAGAAGGAATGGGCCGACGAAGCTAACGCCCGCCGCGCTCACGCTCGCATGATTGCCAATGTACTTGCCGTGCTAAGTGTTGTCGCGGCGGTGGCCTTTACCGGCACAATCGTTGTGCTCAAGTTGCGCAAGCGCAAGCCCAAACCGCTTTTCCAGGACGAGTATTTCCGCGATGTGCCTTCGGCCGACCATCCCGCCGTGCTTTCGGCCCTCATGAGCTGGAACGAGGTGCCCGATCAGGCATATATCGCCACGCTCATGAAGCTCACTGACGACCGTGTGATCAAGCTGGAGCAGGCAACCGTGACCAAGGCCAAGAAAGGCCTGTTGGGGCGTGAAAAAGAAGAGCAGACGTATCGCGTGACGGTGAGTGATGCGGGCTGGAAGTCGGCCAAGGGCATTGACCGCATGGTGCTCAAGGTCTTCTTTGCCGGTGCTAAGCCCGACGAGAACGGCGATCGCTCGCGCACGTTTGACGAGCTGCAGCACTACGTCAAGCAGCACGCTACGCCCGTGGGCGACAAGCTCGAGGACTATCAGAACACCGTTAAGGGCAAGCTGGCCGATAGCGAGTACGTTGCCTCGGACGGCATTGTCGCAATGGTGTTTTGCCTGGTTCTTGGTATTCTGATCGCCTGTGTTCCCGCGGGATCCATCTTCTTTACCGACGGCGCGCAGGCGAACATTGTCGCCGCGGTTATCTCGGTGCCGATTGTGCTGGTGGGTATTGGCGTGGGCCTTACGTTCCGCCGCTTTACGCCGGAGGGCGCCGAGGTGGCGGCTCGCTGCAAGGCGCTCAAGCATTGGCTCGAGGACTTCACGCGTCTAAAGGAAGCCGTCCCCGGCGATCTGGTCCTGTGGAATAAACTTCTGGTGATGGGTGCGGCGCTGGGAGTTTCGAAGGAAGTCCTGCGTCAGCTTGCCGAGGCTGTTCCTCCCGAGGTGCGCGAGGCCGACGGTTTCTACGACAATTACCCCTGCTACTGGTGGTACTACCATCATTACGGTACCGAGTCGCCGCTCGATTCGTTTGATGACGTGTATCACGAGAGCATCCGTGAGCTGGTTTCGAGTTCCGATAGCTCGAGCGGCGGCGGAGGCGGCGGCTTCTCGGGCGGCGGAGGCGGCGGCGTCGGCGGAGGCGGCGGCGGAACGTTCTAACGGTCGTAAGCTATAGGATGGGCTTTTCTCGACAGCCGTCGGGGAAAGCCCATCCCATTTTTATGCGTTACCTACGAGGACTGTCCCCAACGACTAGTCACTGGGGACAGTCCTAAATGACTAGGTATGGCTGCTGGGCCTAGGCTGTTAGGTCGAGTTCGTAGAGGAAGCTTTCGCGCGGCATGTCGTGGCGGCGCTCTTCGCGGTTGGCGCGGTGCGTGGCCGCGCGCTTAAAGCCGTGCAGCTCGTAGAACTTCCACGAGCAGTTGGAGTCGGTGTACAGGTGTGCCCTCGTCGCTCCAAGTGAGGACAGGTGCGAGACCGCGGCATCGAGCAACACCGAGCCAACGCCCAGGCCGTGGACGTCGCGATCTACGGCAAGCAGCGTGACCTCGTTGTCGTGTGGCAACGGGCTGCTTTCGAGCAGGCGGTTGTTGGTTCGGATGGTTGCGCGCACAAACGATAGATACTCGGCGCAGGCATCGGGCTCCAGCTCGCGCATTTGCGATAGCAGCGCGCGTTCGGTATCCATCCAATGTTCCTTAACGGTGGCGCCGGAGCTTTGTCCCGCACGCGCGAGCGAAATGCCGCGCGCCTGACCGTCGATTACGGCAACCTGCGAAAACGTCGACGACGAAAGACAATAGGCGAGGTCGCACGCGGCCTCAAGGCGGTTGTACTCATCGTTATCCGAATTGTTATGCCAAAGCTGCTGCAGAATCAGCGCGATGGCGTCGAAGTCTTCGGTATCAAACGGTCGGTAGAGAACCCGCGAGACCATGGTGCCTCTTTCTTTTGCGGATGCATATCGAGCACAGTTCTACCACGCTATTGGTATCTAATTATGGTGCCCCTGTGTTCCATGAACTCACCGTGCCCGGTGCCGTGCCCATCCCCTCCGCTCGCAAACTTTTTCTGCACATGCGCCCGTTGCGGGGTGCAACGTCGCGCTCGATGCGCTACATTGAATCAGTATTTTCAATGCCGCTGCGCGAGCGCTGCAGATCGACGTATCACCGACTCACAGAGCACGGCGGCGTACCAGACAGGAGGACTGCATGGGATCTGATGTGAAGATCGCACGTGCGTTGATCTCGGTTACCGATAAGACGGGCGTCGTCGATTTCGCACGGACGCTGGTCGATGACTTTGGCGTCGAGATCATCTCTACGGGCGGCACGGCTCGTGCCATCGAGGACGCGGGCGTTCCCGTAACCCCCATCGAGGAGTTCACGGGCTATCCCGAGATGATGGACGGCCGCGTTAAGACCCTGCATCCCAAGGTTCACGGCGCGCTGCTGGCCCGCCGCGATTCCGAGCAGCACATGCAGGAGGCCGCTCAGCACGGCATCAAGCTGATCGATCTGGTCGTCGTCAACCTGTACGAGTTCGAGAAGACCGTCGCCAACCCCGAGGTCACCTTTGCGGATGCCATCGAGCACATCGACATTGGTGGCCCCTCCATGCTGCGCTCTGCCGCCAAGAACGCCACGAGCGTTACCGTCATCTCCGACCCGGCCGACTATGATGCCGTCCTGGCCGAGATGCACGAGACCGGTGGCTGCACCACGCTTTCCACCCGTCGTCGCCTGCAGGTGAAGGTCTACCAGACCACCGCCGCCTACGACACGGCTATCTCCCGTTGGCTTGCCGCCCAGGCAAGCGACGTGGCGGATACCTCTGCCAAGCTCGAGATCTCGCTGGAGAAGGTCGACGACCTGCGCTATGGCGAGAACCCGCAGCAGAAGGCTACGGTCTATCGCTTTGCCGAGGGCTGCGAGAACACCGCGAGCTCGCAGTTCCCGCTCGTGGGCTCCGAGCAGATCCAGGGCAAGCCGCTCAGCTACAACAACTATCTGGATGCCGACGCCGCCTGGAACCTGGTCCGCGAGTTCGACGAGCCGGCCTGCGTGATTCTCAAGCACCAGAACCCCTGCGGCTCCGCCGTGGCCGAGGACATCACGACCGCTTACGACCGCGCTTTCGCCTGCGATCCCAAGAGCGCCTTCGGCGGCATCATCGCTTGCAACCGCGAGGTTCCCTTTGAGCTGGTTGAGCACTTTGCCGATCAGAACAAGCAGTTCGTCGAGGTCATCATCGCCCCGAGCTACACCGACGAGGCGCTCGAGCGTATGGCCAAGCGCCCCAACCTGCGCGTGCTGGCTACCGGCGGCGTGGACCACGGCGCCCAGGTGGAGCTGCGCTCCGTCGACGGCGGCATGCTGGTGCAAGAAGTCGACCACGTGACCGAGGATCCCGCGACCTTTACGTTCCCCACCGACCGCAAGCCCACCGACGCCGAGATGGCCGAGCTCGAGTTTGCCTGGAAGGTCTGCAAGGGCGTCAAGTCCAACGCCATCCTGGTCTCCAAGGGCAAGGCCGGCATTGGCATGGGCCCCGGTCAGCCCAACCGCGTTGACTCTGCGCTGCTTGCCTGCGAGCGCGCCGAGGACTTCTGCGAGCGCGAGGGCGTGGAGAAGGGCGGCTTTGCCTGCGCAAGTGACGCATTCTTCCCGTTCCGCGACAACGTCGACGTGCTTGCCGCGCACGGCGTGACCTGCATCATTCAGCCCGGCGGCTCCAAGCGCGACGACGAGAGCGTCCAGGCCTGCAACGAGCATGGTATTGCGATGGTCTTCACGGGGGCCAGGCATTTTAGGCACTAGAGGCTTTCCCAAGCACCCGACCTTGCCCCTCAAACCGTCGCTTGCGTACATTTAGTACGCGGCGCTCCTCTTTCGGGGCAATCTCGGGCACTTGGAAAACCCTTAATGGGATGTTGCTCTATCCCATTAAGCTGATCGGTCGCCTGACCATATCGTCAAAATAATCTCCGCAAAAGGCGGCTGCTCCGTTTGGAGGGCCGTCTTTTTGGTATAAGAGGACGGAATGACTAACACGAAAGGTATGACCATGCCCCAGATTGATGATGCCGAGCTGTTTGGCAATGCCGAGGATCAGCGTGCGTACGAGGACTTTTGCGCCAATCAGGAGGCGGTCGAGAAGTTCACGCTCGACAAGCCCGCGCTTGTCTGCCGTTGGCGCATGTCCAACAAAAAGGTGCCCATGCTCAACCGCCACATTCGCGCACTATCCGAGCGCCTGGTGCAGGGCGAGCCGCTTACCCATAACATGCTCAGCTGGGCCAAACAGCACGTTGAGTGGTCGCTTGCCGAGGGCGATTACACTGCGCGCGACGGCGTGCTCATGCTGGTGATCGACATCAACGGCAATGCCGCCATGACGGTGGGGGAGTACGAGCCGCTCGCCGATACGTCGGCCAAGGCGCTGCGTGCCCGCTCCGCCGAGGCTCGCTCCGAGGCCGACGAAACCGGCGTGGCGCCCGAGCTGCTCGCCGCCGTCAACAACGGCGAGCTTGCCTTTGTGGCGCCGGCGGACGAGTTCCTGTGCGGCACGGCGACGCTCATTGAGCAGCTGGCCCAGACCAAGGGCATCCCGGTCACGCGCGTAGATATTCCCGCGCAGCTTAAGGGCGCGCTGTTCCTAGTGAGCGACGAGCACGGCGTGGTCCCCGCAACCGAGACGGACGCCGCCGAGGCCGACGCCGCCACGGTCGCCTTCTTTGCCGAAGGCTACGAAAAGCTCCGCGCCCGCCGCTCCTAACCTCAAGGCGGGGTGGGCTTACTGAAGCGAGCGAGCGCGTTCGATGGCGTAGGCGAGCGACAGCTGCTCCATCTCCGGGGCGCATTTGTAGCTCAGTCCGGTGAGAGCCGTCACCTTATCGAGGCGATATCGAATCGTGTTCGGGTGCTGGCCAGTCTGCTTGGCGGTTTGCTCGATACGTCGGTCGTTCTCGATGAATGCGGCGAGCGTGGATTCCAGCTCACTGCCATGCTCGCTGTCGTGCTCGCGTATCGGCGAGAGGATCGCCTCCGAGAACGATCGCATCTCCGGGGTTTCCGCAAAAGGCATCACGGTTCTCAGGATGCCGAGCTGCGCATAGCGCACAGGACCTTCGGCTCGTTGACAAGATAGGCGCTGTGCGTAAATCGCCTGCGAGATCGCCTGCGCCACCGCCTCGTCTCCAAACAGAACATCGCTGATGCCGAGCCCTACCGCTCCGCCATCGATACCGCTAGCCTCGATGAGCTCCGTGAGCGCCTGCACGATTCGCTCCACATCGAGCGTCTGCTCCGAGTCGCTTGTCGCTACGAATAGCAGACCTCCGTCATAGGGTGCCAGCATGTTGTGGCATCCGGCGAGGGTCGATTTTGCACAGAGACGTTCGATTTGCAAAAACGTACGCGGGTCGAGGGGCTCTGCAAACGATGCGAACAGGGCGACCGCTTCGTCCAGAAATGACGGGTTGAGGCCTCGGATGCATCGGCAGATGGACTCGGGCGATACATCTGTCCTCAGGGCATCGATCTCGCGCTGTGCGAAGTCGATGGACGCGAGCTGCTCGATATGCCGTTTGACCTCATAGATGACGCCGTCAAAGAACAGTGAGTCGTCGGTCGTGAGAAAGACCGGGTAGTGCCGCGCGTTGGCGTAGCGGATGGCCTGGTCGGGAATCGGGATGTGCAGGACGTTTTTGATGATAAGACCGCTCGTTCCCTTGGCGACGAGGTATTTCACGGCTTCAGTGATGAGGTATGGGTCGTCCTTCGCATAGAGGAAGGTGCTGAGGACGATCTCGTCTGGGCTGAAGTTGACGCGCTGGTACTTGTTCTTGAGGCCGGGCATGAGTTCATAATCGAGAATCCCGACGCCAGAGACGGCGCGCGAGACGCCATCGCTGCCGGCGATTAGACGGACCGACCCCTCATATTCCCGTGAGAAGTCCGAGATGGTGTATAGCATCAATATCACCTTGTAAATCAATACAATAAGTACAGGTATAAATAGGATAATCGCACATTCGTATGCCGTTGATGCGAGAAATAGTTCAAATACCTGCTGATAGAACGAAAAATCAGATCGAGAATCGTTGTAGATTCCAACAAGAAATGATCCTTGGCGGCATCGTTACTAAACCGTACAGTGAAGCAACGTAAAGCTTTCGCTGAGAGGAGCGATGATGGGGCAGATGGTGGTGCTTTCGGCCGAGGAAGTTTCCAAGGTGCTGACGATTGAGGATGCAATTGCTGCCGTGGAGGAGGCATATCGCCAGAAGGCAACGGGCAAGGGTGTTGCGTGGCCGATGGTATATGAGCAGTTCGAGCCCGGTATGGCCGATATGGATATCCGCTCGGGCGAGTTGGCGGGAAGCGGCCTCTTCGGTCTCAAGCTCACTGCTTGGTTCTCTCAGAATCCCAAAAAGGGGCTGCCCGAGATCTTTGGCACCACGCTGCTGTGCGACAACGCGACGGGCGAGCCGCTGGCGCTGCTTAATGCCTCCGCCGTCACTGGACTTCGCACCGGTGCCGCCGCTGCGCTCGGTGCCAAGTGGCTGGCTCGGGCGGATGCGTCCAAACTGCTTGTTGCGGGCGCCGGCCATATGAGCACCTATATGGTGGCGGGCGTGCTCGCCGCCTGTCCCAAAGTGAGCGAGGTCAAGGTGTGGGAGCCGGTTTCCGATGCCGCGCCCGAGGCCCGCGTCGAGCGCATGCGAGACGAGGTCGCCCATATCTTGGGCGCCTGTGAGCATGCTCGCGAGGCATCCACCTATTCCATCGAGGCGACGGCCGACGGCCAAGGCGCCGCGGCAGAGGCCGACATCATCGTGACGATCACGCCGGCGACCAAGCCCATCATCCCCGATGCATGGGTGCGTCCCGGTACGCATATCTCCTGCGTCGGTGCCGACATGCCCGGCAAGCAGGAGCTCGCCTCGGCGCTTGTCGCCCGTGCCGCTGTTTACGTCGACGACCGCGAGCAATCGGTCGCGTCCGGTGAGCTGGAGATTCCGGTTGCCGAGGGTGCCATCACGCCCGAGGACATCAAAGCGGAGCTCGGCGAAGTCATCGCCGGCACGGCTACGGGGCGTTCGGATGACGAGCAGGTGACGGTGTTCGATACGTCGGGCATCGCCGTTCAGGACCTTTCGGCATCGAAAATCGCCTACGACCGCGCCGTCGAGGCGGGGCTGGGCACCGTGGTGGAACTGTAAGAAAGCCAAGGAAAGGAAACGACAATGCAGATCAAGGATTTCGCTGTCGAGCAGTGGATGAACGAGTGGGAGACCAAGTGCACCCACAACGTTGCGGAGACGTGCGTCTACTCCCTCACGCTCGACCAGCTGTTCGAGCTTACGAACACCGACAAGAAGGCGTGGCTCAATAGCCTGTGCTCGCGCCGATTCACCTACGGAGACATCGAGGGGCAGCCCGGCTTCCTCGAGGGGGTCGCGCGTCTCTATAAGACGGTCGAGCCCGGGCATATCGTGCCCACGCACGGCGCGACCGGTGCCAACTCCCTGGTTATTTCCACGCTCGTCGAACCGGGCGATCATGTAGTCTCCGTCAAGCCCACCTACCAGCAGCTTTACTCGATTCCCGAGATGTGCGGTGCGAAGGTCGATATCCTTCAGCTCGATCGCAAGAACGGCTACCACGTCGACGTCGACGCGCTCGATGCCCTGGTGACCGACGATACCAAGCTCATCTGCATCAATAACCCGGACAACCCCACGGGCGCCCTGCTCGACACCGATACGCTCAAGGCAATTGTCGAGGTCGCGCGCAAACACGACGCGTGGGTGCTCTGCGACGAGGTCTACCGTCTGCTTACTCAGACGGATGAGTACTCCGAGTCCGTGATCGACCTGTACGACAAGGCCATCGTCACCGCATCCATGTCCAAGGTCTGGTCGTTCGCCGGTCTGCGTCTGGGCTGGGCAGTCACCAAGAGCCCGGAGCTCCGTCGCGCGCTGCTCTCGCATCGCGACTACAACCTGATTTCCGCCGGCATATTCAGCGAGTCGGTGGCGGAGCTGATTCTGGGCAACGCTTCCGTGATCCTTGAGCGCAGCCGTCGCATCGTCCGTCAGAACCTTGCTGTTCTGGAGAAGTGGGTCGAGAGCGAGCCGCACCTGTCGTTCGTCAAGCCCGAGGCGGGTACCACTGCGCTCGTGTATTACGACTACGACATCGACTCCAGGACGTTCTGCATTGACATGATTAAGAAATCCGGCGCGCTCGTCACCCCGGGCGATTGCTTCGAGGAGCCCAAGAGTATGCGCATCGGCTATGCATACTCCGATAACACCGACGACCTGCAGAAGGGCCTGGATGCCATCTCTGCGTACATGCGTACGCTCGAGTAGAGGCTCGAGGTCGAAGTGATGGGGCCGATCGGTTTAGGACCGGTTGGCCCTTTTTTCTCTCAAGGCTACCGAACACTTTTGTCATATTAGGTGCCCACGGGGTCGTATCGCTGCGACGCCGTGGGCATAATGGTGTGGAAAGTGCAAGTTACGCGAAATGGGAGGACACATGGCGCTGATCTATGTCGTTGAGGACGACGAACCCATTCGTCGTGAGCTTATCGACATCCTTGCCCGCGCCGGGTTTGAAGTCGAGGCCTGCGAATCGTTTGAGCATGTCTCGCGCGATATTCTCGCCGCCGCGCCCGACCTGGTGCTGCTCGATCTCACGCTCCCTGTCAAAGACGGCCAGCATATCTGCCATGAGGTTCGCCGCGAATCCGAGGTTCCCATCATCGTTCTCACGTCGCGCACGACCGAGATCGACGAGGTCATGGCCATGACGCTCGGCGCGGACGACTTTGTTCCCAAGCCCTACAGCGCCCGTGTGCTTGTGGCGCGCATCAACGCACTGCTGCGTCGCACCGCGGCGTCAGGCGAGCGCAGCACACTTGTCCACAAGGGGCTGGAGCTCGACCTCGCCCGCTCCATGGTTACCAACACGCAAACCGGCACCAGTACCGAGCTCACCAAAAACGAGCTGCGTATCCTCTCGCTGCTTCTGAGCCGCGCGGGCAAGATCGTTTCGCGCTCGGCCATCATGCAGGACTTGTGGGACTCCGACGCCTTCGTGGACGACAATACGCTCACCGTCAACATCAACCGCCTGCGCACCACGCTCGAAAAAATCGGCATCAAGGGGTATTTGACCACGCATCGCGGCCAAGGCTATTCGGTCTAGGGGCCGGCTATGTCGTTTGGCAAGTTCTTTAAAGATGCGCTGCTTCCCGTCGCCGTGTGGACGTGCGGTGTGCTGCTGAGCTGCTTTGTGCTGACGGTCGCCGGCGCACCCGTCTCTATCGTGGTCGTGGCGGTCGGCGTGTCCTTTATCTTCGGCATGCTCGGCATCGTGATCGAGTATGCGCGTCGCCGTCGTTTTCTGCGCCAGCTGGAGCGTGCGGCAGAGGAGCTCGAGAGTCCCGCATGGGTGCAGGAGATGGTGCAATGCCCGACCTATGCCGAGGGCGAGCTCGAGTACGAGGTCTTGCGCCGGGTGGGCAAAGCTGCCTGCGACGAGGTTGCCGAAGGCCGGCGTCAGACCGATGACTATCGCGACTATATCGAAAGCTGGGTTCACGAGGCCAAGCTGCCCCTGGCGGCGGCCCATCTAATTTTGGAAAACCTGGACGGCAGCGAAGACGATCTGTCGCGTGTGGATGACCTGGGCCGTGAGCTGGCTCGTGTGGAGCGCTATATCGACCAG
Organism: uncultured Collinsella sp.; assembly: GCA_902495265.1. Classification (GTDB taxonomy): domain Bacteria; phylum Actinomycetota; class Coriobacteriia; order Coriobacteriales; family Coriobacteriaceae; genus Collinsella. Next base: position 10,947 of record CABUWR010000010.1, read on the forward strand.
GCGCTGTACTACGCGCGCTCGGAAGTCGTGGAGCGGGACTACCTGATTCGCCGCTGGAATCTCAAGACCTTGGTGACGGGCGCGATTAAGGCCAACGCGCGCGAGCTCATCGCGGCGCACGTGGCCCCAGTGTGCGAGAACCTCGACTTCGAGGTCTTTACCGACGAGAAGTGGCTTGAGTTTATTCTGGGCCAGCTCATCCAGAACAGCATTAAATACGCGCGCGAGGACGGCGCGAAGATCGTGTTTTCGGGCGCGTTGCTGGATGAGGGCCTGGCGAGCGAACGCATCGAGCTTGCCGTCGCGGATAACGGCTGCGGCGTGAGCGCGGCCGACCTGCCGCGCGTGTTCGAGAAGGGTTTTACCGGCGACAACGGTCGCACCACCAAGCGCGCAACGGGCATCGGCCTCTACCTGGTGGCACGCCTGTGCTCCAAGATGGGCATCGACGTCACCGCAGCGTCCGAGCCCGGCGAAGGCTTCGTCGTCACATTCGCTTTTTCGACCAACAAGTTCCAATACTTCGAGTAGTTAGCCCGTATGGCGTAGCCGTTCAGGATTTTCCCATTTAAGAAGAAATCAGGCTTTTCGGCAGCTATATTCCTGAACGGGAACATTGCTAATGTAGTCAACGCTATATTCCCGTACATGAACATAGTGCTACAGGTTTATACTATGTTCACGAACAGGAATACAGCTGGAGGCGTCATGAGAACGGTGACAACGATTAAAAAGCTGGATGGGCGCATCAAGCTCAAACCGTCGGAAGTCGCTTTCTCGGAGCGCACGGTTTTCGATCCCGCCGAGATAGGGAAGGCCCTTAGGCTCAGAAGGCGTGAGCTCGGCTTGACCCAACGTGACGTCGCGACTATGACGGGTCGCAGCCTTCGTGTGATTGGTGATATCGAACGGGGGCGGACAACGGTCGAAATTGGTGTCATTTTCGATTACGCCTCCATCGTGGATATTGATTTTATTCTGAAGGTGAGGGGGAAGTAATGGATGGCACGCTGTTCGTTCACCGTGAGTTTAATGGGTCTTACCAGCTGGTTGGCATATTGGAGGAAAATGCGGGGTTTCCGACATTCACCTATAGCCCCAAATATCTCGAGAGCGGTGATGCGGCGCCGATTTCGATCTCGCTTCCGTTGTCGGCCGAGACATTTAGTCCGGACGCAACGGGTTCCTTTTTCTCTGGCATCATTCCGGAGGGGCAGCTCAACAGGGACCTTGAGAAAAGGGCGCGAGCGGAACGCGGAGATTACTTTAAGGTGCTCGATTTAGTCCGCGATGAACCTGTCGGCGCTCTGGTTTTGACGCGAGAGCCTTCGGCCGACAGTCTCGAAATGGGCTATGAAGAGATAGGTGAAGAACAGCTAAGCGGGCTGGCATACGCGCCGGCGGAGGTTGCTTTTGATTTAGCGCTAGAGAGTCGAATCTCCCTTGCAGGTGCTCAGGCGAAGGTAGGTCTCTACCATACGGGCGATGACCCATGTGGCGGATGGTACCTGCCTCATGGAGCGGCCCCATCTACGCACATTCTCAAAGCGGGGTCGAAAACGTTCCCAGGCGAGACGGTGTGTGAAGCGATGTGCGTGAGAGCCGCCTCCCTGATGGACCTGTCGGCCGAAGAGTGTTTTCTTATCCGAGTTGAGGATGCCGAGCCAATTATCGCCGTGAGACGATTTGACCGAGTAACGCCTGATGCCGGATGCTCGGTTGACGGATTGCCAATTCCATACCGTTTGCACCAGGAAGATGTTTGTCAGGCCAAGGGCATTTCGCGTGAGCTTAAATATGAGCCCACGGGCGTCAATTACCTGGGGCTTATCGTCGATGCGGTGCGAAGGGCGTCGACGAATCAAATGGAGGACAGGTTCCTTGTCGGCTATAACCAGCTGTTCGACTATGCCGTAGGTAACTGCGATAACCATCTAAAGAACTGGTCGCTCGTATGGGGCGAAAGTTGGAAGCAGGTGAGGTTGGCGCCGCTCTATGACGTGCTGTGTACAACGGTTTATCCCAGTCTCGTTCGTGAGATGGGCGTCTCGTTTGGTGGGAGCCGCAAGATTGACGACGTAACGCGCGGGTCGGTGATGAGCCAAATGATTGGGGCGGGTTTGCCCGGGGGAATTGTCGCCGGAATGATTGCTGATACCTGCAATGAGGTTCCAGACGCGCTAAGAGACGCCGCGCGCGGTCTCAAAGAAGAGGGTTTTCCCGAGGCGGAGGTAATGTTCGAGAAGATCATTCCAGAAGTGCAAGCTCGTCTAAGCAGGATCGCCTTATAACAAAAACGTGCCGCCCAAACAAAACGTGCCGCCCCAAACGGGGCGGCACGCCATTTTTCTATCAGCCAACTCGCTGAAGTACGGTGACGAAGGCGCAAGGCCGGGAGGGGTTATCTAAGCCGACATCCCGCAGCCGCGAAGCGGCGAGGACGTCGGCGTGATAACCCCGCAGGCCTTGCGCCGGCGGGAAGGAACCTACTTCACGACCAAAATGTCGCAGTCCGTATTGCGCAGCAGGAACGTCGAAATCGAGCCCAAGAGCGCGTACTTAATTGAGGACAGGCCGCGGGCGCCGCAGAGCACCAGATCGGGCTTGACCACGTCGAGCATCTCATCCTTGAGCGTCTCACGAATGCGGCCGGTGCGAATCATGACCTCGACCTCGGGAATGTCGGGATTGGCTTTGGCCTCCTCGAGCTGCTTGGCGATGGAGTTGTTAAAGGCCTCCTCCAAGCCGTTGACCAGGTCGACCGGATAGGAACCGGCGCTCTCGAGCGCGGTGGAGTCGATAACGTGGCCGATGATCAGCTTAGCGCCGTTGTTCGCGGCGACCTTGATGGCGCGTGCGAGCACAAAATCCTGCTGCTCAGTACCGTCGAGTGAAACAAATACCTTGGTATAGCCCTCGTTCATGGTTTCCTCCTTGGTCTATCGCACGGGCGTGGGGCTCGTGCGTCGGGCGGGCGCGGGCGCGTTGGCCGCCGGACACTTTATCTTGTTGCAGTTATACCCAAGGATTCGAATTTGACCGCTCGCAATTCTGTGAACGGGCGAGTTTTTTGGTAAGGGTAGGCACAGGCGTGCCGCCAACGGTTGATAATGGGACATCGCCCGCACCGTCCGCAGAACAATATCGGCGGGTGTCTAACGAGGGGGTCCCTTTGGATATCATCGAGCTTCTAAAATCTGCCTTCATGGGCCTGGTCGAGGGCATCACCGAATGGCTGCCTGTTTCGTCGACCGGTCACATGATCTTGGTGGACGAGTTCGTCAAGATGAACGTGAGCGAGACGTTCTGGAATATGTTCCTGGTCGTGATTCAGCTTGGCGCCATTTTGGCCGTCTGCGTCCTGTTCTTCCATGAGCTCAACCCGTTTTCTCCTAGCAAGGGCAAGGAGGGCCGTCGCGACACCTGGGTGCTGTGGGGCAAGATTGTGCTCGGTTGCATTCCCGCCGCGGCGATCGGTCTGCCGCTCAACGACTGGATGGAGGAGCATTTCTACAATGCTCCCGTCGTGGCGCTGGCGCTCATTGTGTACGGCGTGCTGTTTATCGTGATTGAGAACTGGCGCGCGAACAAGCGCGACCAGGCCGCTCTTGCCGGTTCGTTTGGTTCGCGTGCCGTGGTGGCGGGCGGACGTCCCGCCGGTGCGCATTTTGCCACTCCCGCTGCGGCTGCCGCCGCAGACGATGACGATAACCTGGACTTTGGCTCCATCACTACGCTCGAGGATCTGAGCTGGAAGACCGCGCTGGGTATCGGTTGCTTCCAGGTGCTCTCGCTGATTCCGGGCA
>CABUWR010000011.1 GCA_902495265.1 uncultured Collinsella sp.
GGCCTTGGTCTTGTCGGTTGCGGCGGTGGTGCCGATAAGGGTTCCGCTGCAGCCAAGGACGTGAAGGGCGCTGCGGAGTCCAAGAAGCTCGTGGTGGGCTTTGATAAGTCCTATCCTCCGTACGGCTTTGTGGGCGACGATGGCGAGTACACCGGCTTTGACCTCGACCTTGCCAAGGCCGTTGCCGACAAGCAGGGCTGGGACGTTGAGTATGAGGCTATCGACTGGGATGCCAAGGACACGCTGCTCAACTCGGGTGCCATCAACTGCATCTGGAACGGCTTTACCATGGAGGGCCGCGAGGACGGCTACACGTTCTCCGAGCCTTACATGCTTAACGAGCAGGTGCTCGTGGTCAAGAAGGACGCGGGTATCAAGAGCTGGGACGATCTTGCCGGCAAGACCGTGATTACCCAGACCGATTCCGCCGCACAGGATGTGCTCGAGGGCGACCAGAATGATCTGGCCGCGACGTTTGCCACGCTCGATACCATCGGTGAGTACAACACGGCGTTTATGCAGCTCGAGAGTGGTGCAGTCGATGCCGTTGCCTGTGACCTCTCGATCGCTCAGTATCAGCTTGCCGCCAAGCCCGATGCCTATACGCAGCTCGACAAGCCGCTGTCCAGCGAGCACTACGCCGTTGGCTTTAAGAAGGGCGACACCAAGTCCGCCGATGCCGTGACCGAATCGCTCAAGGCACTCTACGAGGATGGCACGGTCAAGGACCTCTGCGATAAATATGCAGATTACGGTCTTTCCTTCGACAACTGGGTTTTGAAATAGCGGCTTTCCCAGGCACCCGATTTTGCCGTTCAAACCGTCGCTTGCGTACATTTAGTACGCGGCGCTCCTCTTTCACGGCAAACTCGGGCACCTGGAAAACCCGCTTTAGCATTGGGTTCGCTGTTATGTTGCTGTGAAAGAGAGCTTGGGTTGTCTATTCAGGTCATGATGCAGATGCTTGGCCAGGGATTCTTGGTCAGCTTGCAGCTGTTTGTGCTGACGCTGCTCGGGTCGATTCCGCTGGGAATCCCCGTGGCGTTTATGCGCATGAGCAAGGTCGCGCCGCTGCGCTGGATCGCGCGCATCTACATTTCAGTCATGCGCGGTACGCCGCTCATGCTGCAGATGTTTGCCATCTACTTTGCCCCGTACTACGTGTTCGGTATTTCGCTCACGCCCGATTCCAAGTGGACGGCGTGCGTCGTGGCGTTCATCATCAACTACGCCGGTTACTTTGCCGAGATCTATCGCTCGGGCCTGCAGTCCATTCCGCGTGGTCAATACGAGGCTGCCGAGGTGCTGGGTTACTCGCGCATGCAGACGTTTCTGTATATCGTGATGCCGCAGGTCGCCAAGCGCATTTTGCCGGCGATGGGCAACGAGATCATCACGCTGGTCAAGGACACGTCGCTAGCGTTCGCCATCGGTGTGGGCGAAATGTTCTCGACGGCCAAGGCGCTGGTCGCCTCGCAGGTGAGCATGGTGCCGTTTGCGATCGCAGCACTGATCTACTGGGTTTTCAACTTCGTGGTCGAGATGCTGTTGGGTGCTGCCGAGAAAAAATTGGATTACTACCATGATTAATTCGGTAATGAATATATCGAGCGCACGCAAGGCGTTTGGCGGCAATGAGGTGCTCAAGGATATCTCGCTCGAGGTCAAGCGTGGCGAGGTCGTGGCGATTATCGGGCCTTCGGGCGGCGGTAAGTCCACGCTGCTGCGCTGTGCCACGCTGCTCGAGACGCTCGACGGCGGCTCGCTCTCGTTTGGCGACCTTGCCGTCGCGACGGATGCGGGTTCGGGCGCGGTGTACGCAAAGGGCGATGTGCCTAAACAGGCGCGCTCGCGGTTTGGTTTGGTGTTTCAGAACTACAATCTGTTCCCGCACTATACCGTGATGAAAAACATCACCGATGCACCGATCCGCGTGCTTAAGCGCCCGCGCGAGCAGGCGGAGGCCCGCGCGCACGAGCTTATTGCACAGATGGGGCTTACGGGTAACGAGAACAAGGTGCCCTGCGAGCTTTCGGGCGGTCAGCAGCAGCGCGTGAGTATTGCCCGCGCCCTGGCGCTCGACCCGGAAATCTTATTCTTTGATGAGCCGACCTCGGCGCTCGATCCGGAGCTGACGGCCGAGGTTCTGCACGTCATCAAGGATCTGGCCGCGCAGAATATGACGATGGTGATCGTGACGCACGCGATGCAGTTTGCCCGCGACGTTGCCGACCGCGTGGTCTTTATGGATGGCGGCCGCATTGTAGAGGAGGGTCCCGCCGAGCAGGTCATCGACCATCCGCGCGAGCAGCGTACCCGCGAGTTCTTGAGCCGTATCGAGGGATAGGCTCAGCTATTTACTCAACTGTTTATTGAGGCGAAACCGCCGCAGGTCTTATGATCTGCGGCGGTTTTTGCATCCGCGGGGTTCAATAATCGTCTCGCAAGCTCGCCCCTTCCTCTCGCCGCCTGTATTCATACGCGCGCCGAAAGGTGTGCATGGACAGTCGCCTGCAAGGGTAGGGTGGTGGCATAGGACATTTGGAGGGTGAGTCGGCTCGGCTGCCGACCATGCTGCTCCCGGGATGGCACCGACCGCGAACTCTCCCCGTTGGCGTCGCGCATTGCGCGCGGCCCTGCAAGGAGGTCATCATGGGTGCTCCCAAGACCGGTAACGTAAGGAACGTGGTGCTCGTAGGCCAAGGCGGGGTGGGCAAGACTTCACTCGCCGAGGCCATGCTCCACCTTTCCGGCAAGACCGCCCGCCTGGGCGGCCACGACGGCACCAAGCCCACGCTCGACTATGACCCCGAAGAGGTCAAGCGTTCATTCTCCATCTCGACGACCATCGCGCCGATCGACTGGAAGGGCGCGCGCATCAATGTGCTCGATGCCCCGTGCTACCCCGATTTTATCGGCGACGCCTTTGCCGCGATGAGCGTCTGCGAGACGGCGCTGTTTGTGGTCGACGCTGAGGCCGGCCCGCAGCCTACGACGGTTAAGCTCTGGTATGCCGCCGAGGACCTGCGCCTGGCGCGTGCGGTGTTCGTAAACCGCCTGTCGCGCTCCGAGGCCAGCTTTGCGACCACGATGGACCTGCTGCAGGAGCGCTTTGGCACGCGCCTGGGCGCCGTGACCCTTCCCTGGGGCGAGGGCGAGGACTTTGACGGCATCATCGACCTGGTGCGCATGAAGGCGCGCCATTGCAACGGCACCGAAGCCGTTGAGTCGGAGATTCCCGAGGAGTATCGTGCCCAGGCCGAGGAGGCCCATGACCATCTGTGCGAGCTGGTGGCCGAGGCTGACGATGAACTGATGATGAAGTACTTGGAAGGCGAGGAGACGCTGACGCAGGAGGAGCTTGAAGGCCTGCTGTCGAAGGCGATCGCCGAGCGCATCTTTGTGCCGGTCTTTGCGGGCGATTGCATTAAGGAGCAGGGCGTCAACTCGCTGATGGACGACATCGCGACGTACTTCCCGGCGCCGACCGACTACGGCGAGATGCCGCTTATCGACGGCGATTCGCTTAAGATCTCGAGTGACGATGACCGTCCGGTGGCGTTTGTGTTTAAGACGCTGGCCGATCCGCAGCAGGGTCGCATCAGCTTTATCAAGGTGCTGACGGGCACGCTTGAGCCGGGCCTTGAGCTGATCAACGCGCGTACCCGCAAGGGCGACCGTCTGGCTCACCTGTATGTGATGTGCGGCCGCGACATGACCGAGGTCGGTCACGCCTATGCCGGCGACATTATCGTGGCACCCAAGCTGGCGGCCGAGACGGGCGATACGCTCTCGATTACCGGCAAGGTCGAGGCTGCGGCGTTTAAGTTCCCCAACTCGCAGTACCGCATTGCCATCGAGGCCGAGAATCGCGGCGACGAAGAGAAGCTCTACACGTTTATCGAGAAGGCCTGCAAGGCCGATCCGACCATGAGCATCGACCGCGACGAGGAGACCGGCCAGACCATTATCTCCGCCGTTGGTGAGGCGCAGGTTTCGGTGCTGCTCAACCGTCTGGAGGACCGCACCAAGGTCGCTGCCAAGAGCGTGCCGATCCGCATTCCGTATCGCGAGACCATTCGCCGTACGGCAAGTGCCCAGGGCCGCCATAAGAAGCAGACCGGCGGCGCCGGTCAGTACGGCGACTGCTGGCTGCGCGTGGAGCCGCTCATTGGGCCCGACGGCACGAGCGACGGCTATGAGTTTGTAGACGAGGTCGTGGGTGGTCGCATCCCGCGCTCGCTCATCCCCGCCGTGGACAAGGGCGTTCAGGAGACCATGAAGGACGGTATTATTGCCGGCTATCCGCTCACGGGCATTCGCGTGGCTGTGTACGACGGCTCGTATCACAGCGTCGACTCCAACGAGATGGCGTTCCGCGCGGCGGCTCGCATCGGCCTGCGCAAGGCATGCGCCGATGCCGATCCGGTGGTGCTGGAGCCCATCGAGGAAATCACGGTGACTATCCCCGAGAGCTACGCCGGCGCCGTGATGGGTGACATCTCGGCATCGCGCGGTCGCGTGACGGGCATGGAGACCGATGAGCGCGGCGACACCGTGGTCATTGCCCAGACACCTCTCGCCGAGCTGACGGATTACTCGACGCGCCTGCGCTCTATCACGCGCGGCACGGGTGACTTTACCATGAAGCCCGCTGGCTACGAGCAGGTTCCCTATGACGTTCAGGCCAAGCTGGTCGAGCGCTATGAGGAGGGTCGCGCCAAGTAGCGTGTGGCGTTGCTTGCAATGTGGACGCTGACGAAAAGGCCGCCCTGGGTAATCCAGGGCGGCCTTTTTTGATCCCATGGGGACGGAGGAAAACGAATCATTTTTGGGTTACGGGCGGTGCGGTCGGCACTAGTCTCCGGATGCCTGGTTGCGGCCGGTGGCATAGTCGATCTGCACATGCGGCTGCAGGTTATAGCAGTACACGTGAAAGCAGAGAGTCTTGCCATGGTCCTCGACCGATTGCGCCTCAAGGCGCACGCCGCGGCAGACAAGTTCCTCTTCGTTGTACATGGGCGTGACGCGATAGAGCACATGGTTGCCCGTATTGCGAATATAGTTGAGAATCTGCTCTTCAAACGGTAGCATGCCCGTCTCGTTGAGATAGCGCGTGCCGGTGAGGAGATTCTTGCGGTTGGCGTTTTCGCCGCAGAGCGACCAGGCGATGAGGTGGCAGCGGTTGTAGAGGCTCTGGCCCGGAATAAAGTCGTAGCGCTGCTGGCGCCATCCAGCGGGATGGATACGCGAGATATCGCCGCGCTCGCCTTGACCGAGTGATTCGGGGCCCACACAGGCGAGCGCTTTGCGGGTGCGGCCCAAGCTGTCGAGCTTGGAGAACTTCTTAAAGCAACCCTCTTCTGTGGCGCGCTCGTATTCATCGAGCGTGAATGACGGTGTGCCGAGCGGGTGCGTGCTGTCGGCGCGCAGGGCCACATAGGGGTTACCCGCGTAGTCAGGAATGCTGCTGAGGTATACGCCACGGGCGCGGTCGAGGTCGGGGTTTTCGACCTCGTCGATGGGGGTGGCGCTGTTTGCGGATGCGTCGTCACCGGTGTCGGTTGCGGCGGAATCGGAGCCATCGCCAGAGTCTTGGCTATTTTGAGAGTCCGAGGAGCTCGCTGTTCCCGATTCGAGCCGGGCAACCAGGTCTGCCTCGTCGTCAGTGCGGCTGGGACTCTCGTCTTGCTTCTCGGCCAGGGCTACCGCCTGCTCATCACTTTGCGGCGAGAGTAGTCTGGGCGCCCCGTCGAGCGACCCTGTGAACAACGCAAACCCCAGCACCACGGCGGTGCCGATGGAAAGTGCTTGCTTGTAGGCGGACTTGCGCGACATGGAGACTCCTGGATGGACGGTTGGGAATCTACCAGTCTAGCAGGAGCCGGCAGGGGCCGTTCTGTCGAACAAATACTTAAGATTTGGGACAAACGCTACGGATTCATTTGCCTCATATTTGACGTATGGCTAGATCGAGGTGGAACCGAGCCAATTGAGTTTACATTCGAGAATGCGCTGCTCACCTGGCGTGCTGCTGCCATCGAGTAGCGCGAGGAGCATCTCGGCCGCCTCTCTGCCTTCCTGGTCGACGGGCTCGATGATCGTGGAGACGGTCGGCGTGGTGAGGTTGGTCCAGTCTTCGCAGTTGAGTCCCAAAAGACCGATTTGCTGCGGAAGTAGATGGGCCATGGGCTGGAGAGCCTTGTAGACACGGGGAAGTGCCCACTGATTTTGCACGAAGATAAGGGTTCGCTTGGCGGGGTTGAACTTGTATTTAAAGTACTCGGTAAGCTCACCGACCGACGGCTTGTTGTGGTCGATGGGAATCGCTTTGTAGAGCTGTCCGTTCGCTGCCAGCGCCTCGGCATACCCCTGAAAACGCTCCATGCGGGTGCGCATTTCGGTCATGTTGGCGGCAATGGAAAAGAAATCTTCGTAACCGGCGTCGAGGAGTGCCTGCGTGGCGTTGTACACACCGTCGTAAAGGTTGGTTTTGATCCAGCTGGTACCTGGGCTATAGATGGCCGCATCGAAAAAGACGACGGGCTTACCGGCGCGCTTGATGCGGTCATGGACGGCCTTGAAATTTGCCGTGGGCTGGATGATAAAGCCATCGACGCCCAGCGAGAGCATTTTGTCGACATACATGAGCTCGGTTTCGGGGTTAAAGTTGCTCGTGCAAACGACCGTCTGGTAGCCCGCGGGGAGCATGACCTGCTCCATGCCGTTGAGGACGAGGCCCGCCCACTTGTTGGTGTTATCCAAAATGATAATGGCGATGACGTGGGTCTGTTTGCCGGTGAGTGTTTGCGCCTGGGCGTTGGGGACGTATCCCAGCTCCTTGATGACGCGTGCAATCTTTGCCTGCGTCTTCTCGCTAAGCTTTTCTCGTTTGTCGTTGAGGTAATACGAGACGCTTGCCGTCGAGGTTCCCGCCTCTCGAGCGACGTCTGCGATCGTAACGCGCTGTTTTGCCACAGCGACTCCTTCCGACAGATGAGCATTTTCCAACATGATGACTTTGAGTCTTGGTGTGGGATGCGCTTCGGTGAGCGACCTTTTCCTTTCATATGAGTATGCAACAAATGCGGTATACGGGTGGGGTTGAAATTTGTGACCGGCATGCGCATCTGCCGTCTACCGAGAAAATCAAATACTTCTTGACTTTTGAAATCGAGGGTAAAATCGCAGGATTCATTTTTGGTTAAACGCATAACTAAATCGCATAACCAACGCTCTGACCTGCGCGTTTACCGAAATAAGCTGGCATTAAGAAAAACGAGCACCTATATTGGTCTTGTCGAAAAGACAGCAAGTCCAAACGGCAGGGGATGCTCCGGAGGCCTCCGCAAACGGTGTCTTGCGCACGCAACTCTATGAAAAGAGGGAAGCAATGAAGATCGTAGGCGTTGCCGCCTGTACCGTGGGTATCGCCCACACGTATATGGCCCAGAAGGCGATTCAGGATGAATGCGCCGCCCGTGGCATCGAGTGCAAAGTCGAGGCTCAGGGTGGTCTGGGTATCGAGAACGAGCTGACGCAGGAAGACGTGGATTCCGCCGACCTGGTGCTCGAGTCCGTCGACGTGGGCGTCGAGAACGAGGATCGTTTTGAGCAGAAGATGGCCGAGGGAAAGTTCCTGAAGGTCGGCACCTCGGATGTAATCGCCGATCCGGTGAAGATCATTGACCAGGCCGTTGAGATTATCAAGGCGACGGGCGGCGCCGTTGACGCGCCCAAGGCCGAGGCCAAGGCAGAGAAGAAGGCCGTCTCCGCTGCCCCGCAGGCCCCGACACCGGCGTCCAAGCAGTCTATCTTTGCCGATCCTGGTAAGACGCTGCTCAATGCATTCAATACCGGCGTTTCCTATTTTATCCCCATCGTCGTTATCGGCGGCGTGTTTCTCGCCTTCTCGCTGGCATCCGGTACCGCCGGCGCCAACGGCATGGAGGTTACGAACCCGCTGATGGTGAGTCTTAACACCATCGGCATGGCCGGCATCTCCATGATGATCCCGGTGCTTGCGGCTTACATCTCCTACTCGATGGCTGGCAAGCCCGCGCTCGCCCCCGGTTTTGTCCTGGGTTACCTGGTCAACAACGCAGTCGTTACCCCTAACGGCAACAGTGTTTCGACCGGCTTCTTGGGCGCCATGATCATGGCGGTCATCTGCGGCTACTTTGTCCGCTGGATGAAGACCTGGAAGGTCAACAACACCATCCAGACCATCATGCCCATCCTGATCATCCCGATTCTGACCTCGCTTGTCCTGGGCATGGCCTATATCTACATCCTGGCCACGCCGCTTGGCTTTGTGATGGACTGGCTTACCGGCGTGCTCGGCAGCCTGCAGGGCGGTTCCGCGGTTGTCCTGGGTCTGGTCATTGGCGTTATGACCGCCTTCGATATGGGTGGCCCCATCAACAAGACCGCCTCGACCTTCACCATGGCCATCATGGCCTCTGGCATCTACGGTCCTAATGGTATGTTCCGCGTCGCCGTCGCCGTTCCCCCGATCGCCTGTGGTCTCGCTGCGCTCATCGCCAAGAACAAGTTCGATGACGCCGACCGTCAGATGGGCATCTCCGCGCTGTTCATGGGCTGCATCGGTATTACCGAGGGCGCTATCCCCTTCGCGGTCAAGGACCTCGGTCACACCCTTCCCGGCATTTGCATCGGCTCTGCTGTGGGTGCGGCGCTTGCCGCCTTCCAGGGCATCGATTGCTACGTCCCGCACGGTGGCTTTATCGTCGCCCTTGCCACCAACAACGTTGCACTGTTCTGCCTGGACATCGTGATTGGCTCCGTGGTCGCCGCTGCAATCCTGATTGCCATGAAGCCCACGCTCGATAAGCAGGCCAAGTAAACCTTTAAGGACTCCGGTTGTGCGGAGGGATGGATTTGACTCCGCACAACCGCCCCTACACAACAAAATCCATCCGTACTGATAGGGCCCACATCTGGGTCCCAGGGAACTTTTGTCAAAAATCCTCTGGAGAAGGAGAACAAAATGTCCAACCTCACCATCCGCCAGGCCGTTCAGGGCATGCTCAAGCTGCAGGATAGCGGCGATCACGCAACCATGGTCGGTATTGGCCCCATGAGCCCCAACCTGATTCAGGCCGTGTTCGAGCTTGCCAAGGACGAGGATTTCCCGCCCATGTTTATCGCCAGCCGCAACCAGGTCGATATGGACGAGATGGGCGCCGGTTACGTCAACGGTTGGGACCAGACGCGCTTTGCCGCCGACATCAAGAAGGTTGCCGACGAGGTGGGTTACACCGGTCCGTACTACCTGTGCCGCGATCACGGCGGCCCGTGGCAGCGCGACGAGGAGCGTAACGCCCACCTGCCCGAGGACGAGGCCATGGAGCTCGCCCGCAAGTCCTTCGTCGCCGACATGGAGGCAGGCTTTGACCTGCTGATGGTCGACCCCACCAAGGACCCCTATCAGATCGGCAAGGTTATTCCGCTCGACGTGGTGCTTCGCCGCACGATCGATCTTATCGACTACCTTGAGCAGTATCGTCGCGAGCACAACCTGCCCGAGGTTGCCTATGAGGTCGGTACCGAGGAGACCAATGGCGGCTTGACCTCTACCGATAAGTACGAGGAGTTCATTTCTCAGCTGCAGCCCGAGCTCGAGAAGCGCGGCTGCCCCATGCCCACCTTTATCGTCGGCCAGACCGGTACGCTCACCCGTTGGACCGAGCAGGTCGGTCATTACAACTTTAAGAATGCCCGCGAGCTCGCCGACATGGCTAAGCGCTACGGCGTGGGCCTGAAGGAGCACAACGCCGACTATCTGGATGACGCAACGCTGCTCGAGCACATCCCGGCTCACGTGACGGCCTCCAATGTCGCCCCTCAGTACGGCACCGAGGAGACCCGCGCTTACCTCAAGCTCTGCGCTACCGAGCAGATTCTGGTCGACAACGGCCTGTGCGACGATCCCTCCGACCTGTATCACACGCTGCTGGTCAAGGCTATCAAGACCGAGCGCTGGCGCAAGTGGATGACCGGCGACGATGTCAACCTGCAGGTTGACGACATTCTGGCCGACGACGAGCTCAGCCTGAAGATCCTGGATGTCTCCGGCCACTACGCCTTTAACGATCCCGAGGTCAAGGAGCAGGTCGAGAAGCTCTACCGCAACCTCGCTGCCCAGGACATCGACGGCAAGCGCTTTGTGATCGAGCACATCAAGCGCCCGATCAAGCAGTACGTCGTCGGTCTTAACCTCAAGGGCGTCACGAGCCGCATCGAGAAGGCTCTCGAGGACTAGGTAGTTTTTCCTACGCGACGCCGGGCCTGGGGCATGTCCCAGCTGCAGGCCCGGCACATAGGACAAAGGGACATCCCCTTTGTCCTATTTTTTGAGTTTTGGATTCCTCCGAAGGAGTTTTGCACCATGAAGTTCTTTATCGATACCGCCAACCTTGACGAGATCGCCGAGGCTAAGAGCTGGGGCTGCCTTGCCGGCGTCACCACCAACCCGTCCCTGTATGCCAAGACCGGCGGCAAGCTGGCCGACTTTGAGCCCCACATGCTCAAGATCGCCGAGCTCTGCGAAGGCCTGCCCGTGTCCGCCGAGTCCACCGCGACCACTGCCGAGGGCATGATCGAGGAGGGCAAGCGCCTTGCCGCCCTCGCCCCCAACATTGTGGTCAAGCTCCCCGTGTGCGAGGCCGGCCTCGCCGCCTGCCGCGCGCTGGCCGATGCAGGCGTGCGCGTCAACATGACGCTCGTCTTCTCGCCGACGCAGGCCCTTATGGCCGCCAACGCCGGCGCTCGCTACATCAGCCCGTTTGTGGGACGCTTCGACGACATCGCCGAGGACGGTATTTCGCAGCTCGATAACGTTGTGACCTGCATCAAGAACTATGACTGGACTGGCAAGAACGTCGACGACACCGTCGAGATCATCACCGCATCCGTCCGCACGCCTAATCACGTGACCCAGGCGGCGCTGCTTGGTGCCGACATTGCGACCGTCCCCATGGCCGCTCTTAAGAAATGCTTGCATCACCCGCTGACCGACCAGGGCCTTGCCTCGTTCGAGGCTGACTGGAAAAAGGTCGTCGAGGCACAGTAACGATGGTTCTGCCGGCCCAGCATTTGTTATGCCGGGCCGGCGTGCTCAAGAGAGGAAACTCCATGACCGATCAGGAACTGGCCAAGATTGCCAATGAGGTTCGCCGCGGTATTGTCACGGGTGTCCACGCCGCCAAGTCGGGGCATCCGGGCGGATCGCTTGGCGCCGCCGACATTATGACCTACCTCTACTTTGAGGAAATGGATGTCGACCCGGCGAATCCGAGCCGCGCCGAGCGCGATCGCTTTGTGCTCTCCAAGGGACATTGCGCTCCGGCACTCTATGCCGTGCTCGCCGAACGCGGGTTCTTTCCCAAGGAAGAGCTCGAGACGCTCCGTCATATCGGCAGCCGCCTGCAGGGCCATCCCAATATGAATGACACGCCGGGCGTCGACATGTCTACCGGATCGCTCGGTCAGGGTATATCCGCCGCGGTTGGAATGGCACTCGCCGCAAAGCACTGGGGTGACAGCTACCGCGTCTACACGCTGTTGGGCGACGGCGAGTGCGAGGAGGGCCAGGTGTGGGAGGCGGCCATGTTCGCCGGCAACCACGACCTGGATAACCTCGTTGCTATCGTCGATCACAATGGCCTGCAAATTGACGGCAGTATCGACGAAGTTAACTCGGCTATGCCGCTTGCCGACAAGTTCCGCGCCTTTAAGTGGCATGTGATCGAGCTTGCCGACGGTAACGACATGGCGCAGATTGCCGCCGCCTTTGCCGAGGCCCGCAAAGTGAGCGACTCGCCCGTGGCCATTATCGCCGAGACGGTGAAGGGCAAGGGCGTCTCCTTTATGGAAAACCAGGTGGGCTGGCACGGCAAGGCGCCCAACGATGAACAGTTTGAGCAGGCCATGGCCGAGCTCGCAGCAGCAGGGGAGGAGCTCTAATGGCAGACGTCAAGAAAGTCGCCACGCGCGTTAGCTATGGCGAGGCACTTGTCGAGCTGGGCAATGAGCGCGACGACTTTGTGGTGCTCGATGCCGACCTGGCCGCCGCCACGCAGACCGGCAAGTTTAAGGCTGCGCACCCTGAGCGCTTCTACGACGCCGGCATTGCCGAGAGCAACTTGATGGGGCTCGCCGCCGGCATTGCGACCACGGGCCACGTCGCCTTTGCGAGCACCTTTGCCATGTTCGCCGCCGGCCGCGCGTATGAGCAAGTGCGTAATTCCATCGGCTATCCGCACCTCAACGTCAAAATCGGCGCCACGCATGCGGGTATCTCGGTCGGTGAAGACGGCGCCACGCATCAGTGCTGCGAGGACATCGCGCTCATGCGCACGATTCCGGGTATGACGGTGATCGTTCCCGCCGATGACATCGAGGCTCGCGCTTGCGTGCGCGCCGCCTATGAGTTTGAGGGTCCGGTCTACATGCGTTTCGGCCGCCTGGCAACACCGGTCATCAACGACCGCGAGGACTATGAGTTCAAGATTGGTCGCGGCGTGGTCGTGCGCGAGGGGTCCGATGTGACCATCATCGCTTGTGGCCTTATGGTCGCCGAGGCGCTTGAGGCTGCCGAGGCGCTCGCTGCCGATGGTATCGACGCCGAGGTTATCAACATGCACACGATCAAGCCACTTGATGAGCGCCTGGTGGTTGCCAGCGCCAAGAAGACTGGACGTGTGGTCACCGCCGAGGAGCATTCGATTATCGGTGGTCTTGGCGAGGCCGTGGCCTCGGTGCTCGCGGAGCAGCATCCGGTGCCGATGCGTCGCGTCGGCGTGCGCGATGTGTATGGCGAGTCCGGCCCTGCGGTCGATTTGCTGCACAAGTACGGTTTGGACGCCGACGGCATCGAAGCTGCGGTCAGGTCCGTGTTGTAAGGAAGGTTTCCATGGGATTTGTATCTGCCAACCAAGTGACGATCGGGTATACCGCCGCCTCGCGCGAGGACGCTCTGCATTATTTGTCCGAGCAGGCCATCGAGCTCGGCTTTGCCGATGACGCATCTGCCGTAGAGGCTGCCTTTATTGCCCGCGAGAACGAGGCCGAGACCGGCCTCGTCGCCGGTTTTGCCGTTCCGCATGCCAAAAGCGACGCGATCCACACGCCGGGTGTTGCCGTGCTTAAACTGGCCGAGCCCGTTGAATGGCCGAGCTTCGATGGGGTGCCCGTCGATGTTGCGCTCGCGCTGTATGTGCCCGCCGGCGAGGCTGGAACCACGCATCTGCGTCTGCTCTCCAAGGCTGCCGTGATGCTGATGGACGCTGGCTTCCGTGACAAGGTGCGTGCGAGCACCGATCCCGTTGAGATTGCGGAGCTCATCAATAGCGGACTCGAAGACTAGAACGGTCATTCCGTTCTTTCAATCGATCCTTCTCCAAGGAAAAGGGCCGCGACGCCATATAGGTGTCGCGGCCCTGTTTGCGTTTCCTCAGATAAAACCTGCCAAAATAAACCTGTCCCTTTTTGGTAGGTCAGTTAACGCAGTCCAGGTTGAGCATATGCGAGCGAGCGGGCTCCGGGTGCGGTAAGGTGACGTGAAACAAGCGGGCGCTGACCTTTTGGTCGCGCCCGTGAAGTTGAACGTCAGATTGCCGTGCCCGGAGCCCGCGCAGCGCCGAGCAGTTGCGCCGTTTGTAAAACGGCGCAACCTACAGGTTCATGTTGCCGTGGATGTAGGGGGTGACCTCGGGGGAGATGTGGCCGCAGCCCAGCTCGCGCAGCGCGGACTCGATGGCGGCGGGCAGCGGGGTCTTGCCCTCGGCATCGACGGCGCTGCCGCCGAGAGCGGAAATCTTGGCGACATCTGCGGGGGCGGCCTCGATATGCATGCAGCCGCCGACCAAGCGCGCGCGAACCTGCGCCAGGTCAAGATCGTGCAGGTAGTCCTCGCAGGTACGGATTAAATCGATCTTCTCGCGCGTAAGCTCCTCGCCCGTGGGGACGCGCGTGGCAAGACAGGCTCCCGCCGGCAGGTTCCAAACGGGATAGCCCCATGCGCGCAGCAGCTCGCGCTCTTCGTCCTTGGTAAAGCCGACCTCCATGAGAGGGGAGCGTACGCCGAGCTCTTTTGCCGCGCGCATGCCAGGGCGGTAGTCACCGCGATCGCTTGCATTGCTGCCGTCGATGACGGTGGGAAAGCCGAGCGACTTGGCGTGGTTGACGATGGCGGTAAAGCCGGCGTGCTTGCAGTGGTAGCAGCGATTAGCATCGTTGCAGGCTACTTGGGGGAGCTGCAGCTGATCCACCGAAAGATTGAGCACGGGGAGCTTAAAATGCGGCCCCTCATTGGCCTGCCCATCAACGGACTGCTCAAACGAAGCCTGCTCGGGCGTGCCGATGAGCGGCGTGGTGAGATGGAC
>CABUWR010000012.1 GCA_902495265.1 uncultured Collinsella sp.
CGTCTTGCGCAGGACTGTAGAGCAGGAAAGTTCATATGCGCCGCCCGGCTCCCGCCGCTCTCGGGGGCATCTCTCATGCAAAAACTTTTGTTGGGTAAAGTCCGAGGTCAGTGGCGTTTTATACCGAGAAATTCAAAAAAAGTTGAAAATTCATTACATATTTGCGTTGACTTTAGGCAACTAAAGTTTCATACTCCTTTTCATCCACTGGGGGATGTGAACACGCACGGATCGTTCACATCATGATTGAAGAGGATTTCTCAGACATGTTCACGCATCAGCTAAACATTATCAGCGTAGTAATTATCTGATGCGGGTTAGCACATACAGCTAGCCCGTACGATAACGGGCGGCTGATGAAGATGAGGGCCGTCGAGCGCAACCGACGGCCCTCATTTTTTATGTCTGAGTAGTTCTTTTTAGAGGAGGAAATGTAATGAACGGAGTTTTGCTCATGGTTGTGGCTGCGGCGGTGCTCGCCTGCGGCTATCTGGGCTATGGCCGATGGCTGGCCAACAAGTGGGGCGTTGACAAAGAGGCCCTCACGCCGGCCAAGCGCATGAAGGACGGCAACAGCTTCTCGCCCGTCTCCGCCTTCACCGCGTTCTCGCACCAGTTCAGCTCGATCTGCGGTGCTGGCCCTGTTACGGGTACGATCGTCGCCATGGCCTTTGGCTGGCTGCCCGTCGTGCTCTGGGTCCTCGTCGGCGGCATCTTCTTTGGCGCCGTCCACGACTTTGGCGCCCTGTACGCCTCGATGAAGAACAACGGCAAGTCGCTCGCTCAGCTCATCGAGAAGTACATCGGCAAGACCGGCCGTCGCCTGTTCCTGCTGTTCTGCTGGCTGTTCTGCATCATTGTCATCGCCGCCTTCACCGACATGGTCTGCAAGACGTTCATGTTCACCCCGGCCGTTGACGCTTCTGGTGCTGCTACCGGTGCCATCGACTTCACCAAGTCCTATGCCGCCGGCTGCGCTGGTACCATCTCCATCCTGTTCACCTTCGTCGCTATCGCCTTTGGTTGGGCCCAGAAGAAGTTCAACCTCACCGGCGCTGCCGAGTTCGTCACCGGCGTGGTCCTTATGGTTCTCATGTTCGCCGTCGGTATGCAGTTCCCGGTCTACCTGGATAAGTTCCAGTGGTTCGCCGTCGTCATGGTCTACCTGGTCTTCGCTGGCGCTATGCCCATCCAGATGCTCAAGACTCCGCGTGACTACCTCACTTCCATCATGATGATCGTCATGATCGTCTGCGCTGTCCTCGGCATCGTCGTCCTGGGCGTCAACGGTCAGGCCACTATCACCGCTCCGGTCTTTACCGGCTTCTCCACTGCCTCCGGCATGATGTTCCCGGTCCTGTTCGTCTCTGTCGCTTGCGGTGCTCTCTCCGGTTTCCACAGCCTCGTTTCTTCCGGCACCTCTTCTAAACAGGTCGAGAAGGAGCAGGACGCCGTCAAAGTCGGTTACGGCGCCATGATTGTCGAGTCCTTCGTCGGCATCCTTGCCATCATCGTCGCCGGCATCATGTTCTCCGATATGAACACCGCCGGTACTGGCGCCCTCAACGCCGGTGTCGCTTCCACCCCGTTTCAGATCTTCGCCGCCGGCATCTCCCGCGGTATGCAGGCCTTCGGTGTTGACGGCACGCTCGCTACCGTCTTTATGACCATGAACGTCTCCGCTCTGGCCCTGACCTCGCTCGACGCCGTCGCCCGCATCGCCCGCACTTCGTTCTCTGAGTTCTTTGCCCAGACCAACGACGCCCTGGCCATCGAGTCCAAGGCCGGCTACATGAAGGTCCTCGGCAACCCCTGGTTCGCCACGGTTGTCACCCTGCTTCCTGGTCTCGCCCTCGCTTTTGGTGGCTATGCCAACATCTGGCCGCTCTTTGGTGCTTCCAACCAGCTGCTCGGCGGTATGACCATGATCACCCTCGCCGTGTTCTGCAAGTGCACCGGCCGCAAGGGTTGGATGCTCTACGTGCCCGTCGTCTTCCTGCTCTGCTGCACCTTCACCTCGCTGGTCCAGAGCGCCATGGGCTGCATGGCCGCCGTCCAGGCTTACGGCTTCTTCGGCACCATCCCGGCTACCGCCACCACGGCCGCTGTCTCCGTCGCCGCTACCAAGGGCCTGCAGCTCGTCTTCGCCGTCCTGCTGATGGTCCTGGGCCTCATCGTTGCCGTCAACTGCCTCAAGGAGTTCTTCGGCAAGGAGGCCGGTTCCATGCCCGACGAGGAGCCCGAGTGGTCCGAGATGGGCAAGGCCGAGTATGGTCGCGCCGCTGCTGCTGAGGCTCCTGCCGACGCCGAGACCGCCAAGGCTTAGCCGATCGGACGGATTGAATCCTCCATCTCTATGACTCGGAAAGACCGGGTCCGCAGAACGCGGGCCCGGTCTTTTTTGTAAAGAAGGGTGATGCCGGGGTGTTCTCGCAGATGTTTTGCGTGGATGGCGGCGTGCGTTGTACCATATGGACGTATATGTGTGCATATGAAAGGGGCCCCGTGGCCAAGACGGTATATTCCGATAACCAACAAAATGTCGATGCTCTGGCTGAGCGTCTGAGCGGACAAACGTCGCTTTCTGCCGAGCGGGCAAAGCTGGTTGCCTACGACCTGCTCTGCCGCAAGGCACTCAAGATAAAGTCGAGCACGCTGGCGCAAATCTTCCGCTCCGTGGATAAGGAGTGCGATACCAAGGCGATGCGCGATGAGCTCATCGCGGCAAAGATCGTTACCAAGATCGAGGGCAGCGGCATTAACGGGCGCCCGGCGTTCTATACCATTCATGCCGAGATTCGCGATGTCCAGGAGCAGCTTGCCGAGACTGCCGAAGAGGCCGTCGAGGACGTTGTCGAGGCGCCCGCTTCGGTGGAAACAGCTCCGCGCGAGCATATCGATACCGACGAGCTGCTTGACGAGAGCGTCGTTCGCGCCTTTACGGCCAAGGCCGGCCGCGGCGGTTTTGGCGGGGGCGGCAAGCGCGATGCTCAGCGCCGTGCCCAGCAGGAGCGGTTCCGTCGCGCCGTGGCTCAAAAGGATGAGCTCGATGCCGAGGCTGTCGAGACCGAGGTTGCTGCCGAGTCGCAGAAGCCCGCACAGGAGCAAAAGCCCGTGGATGCCCAAGAGCCCAAGCGTCGTCGCGGTGCTCACTTTAAGGCTGCGCAGCAGGACGTCGCGCATGAGGTTGAAGAGCCTTCCGAGGTTGCAGACGATGTTGAGGAGTCTGCCAAGAGGGCTCTGGGATCGTGTCGTCCCGGCCGCGGTTTTGCGGGACGCGCGTATCCCGTAAAGCGACAGGAGAAGGACGAGCCGGCTTCGACCGCTCAGGCCGATAAGGCCGAACAGACCGAGAAAACCGTTGAGCCGGTGGCTCGCGAGCAGCAGCCTTCTGAGTCGCACTCTGCGGCTGACACCGAGGTCAAAGCTCAACAGTCCGCTGATAAGCAGACGGGGGAGAGCGCTTCGAGCAAGCCTCGCCGCCGTCGCCACCGTGGCGGCCGTGGCTCAAATGCCGAGACTGTGGCTGAGAAGGCAGTGACGCAAAACAAGGATGCGAAGGCTGAGGCCCCGGTGGAGCAGCCCAAGCGCCAGCCGGCGAAGGGGGACAAGCCCGAACGTTCGCAAAAGAGCTCGTCCGCGCCAAAGCAAGAGCGCAAAGCTCAGGCAGATTCCAAGCGCAAATCCCAGACGCAGCCCAAACCGACTACAAACGATGCGGCCGCCCAACAGCCTGATCCGCCCGCTCATGGCGAGGTTTCGGCGTTTGCTCTGGCACGTGTCCTGGGCAGGCAGCTGCTCAAGGTCGTTCCTACGCCAATGGCGCTCTCCAAGATTAAGGAGCAACAGACTCAAATCGTTAAGGTCGAGGGCAAGGACGGTAAAAAGGCTCCGCAGCGCACTCAGCACAACGAGATGTCTAACCGCAAGATTGCCGAGGAGATTGCGATCATCCAGGCTTGGATTGAGCAGAATCGCGGTGTCGACACGCCGGTCGCTTCGCGTCGCCAGCGCGCCTACCAGATTTTTAACGATGAGAAGGCCTTTGACGGCAAGCACGGCGAGCGCCTGATTCGGCGTATGACCGAAAAGGGCATCAGCATGCAGGCGATTAAGGTCGCCCCCAACCGCCCCGTGCACTTTACGGGTTTCTTTACTCTGGGCGCCGACAAGCCGTTCATTATGGTCGAGAACCTGGACACCTATGACGAGATCGTCAAGCTCCTGCGCGGCCGCAAGCATGCCAAGCTTTTTGGCACCAAGGTCGGTGGCGTAATCTTTGGCGGCGGCTGCAAGGCGAGCGTTTCGCACGCACTGGATGATTATCTGGCCGAGATCGGCTATCGCTTTAACTATGTCTACTACGTGGGCGACATCGATCGAGAGGGTGCGCGCATTGTCGAGCAGGCCCGTAATGCCAATGTCGTTGAGATTCGCCTGCATGCCGGTATGTATCGCGCCATGCTCGCCGAGCACAAGCGTCGCGTAAAGGCCGGCGGAGAGTGCGAGCCCGCGGCTGCCAACCAGGGCGTGCCGCAGAACCTAGCGGCGACGATCAAAGATTTGCCTATGGTCACGCGCGTGCAGTTCCGCAACGTGCTGCGCGAGGGCGGACGCATTCCGCAGGAGATTCTGATGACCGCCGACTATCGGGATGGCGACTCGGGAAGCTTCGACCGCATGCTCAACAATTAGGGACGCGGGACCCCGACGGGCGGGGACACCGAATTAGGTTTCCTGCTCTACAGTCCTGCTCACGACGGAGGCCACATTAAGTGGCCTCCTGTTCGTGCGGAACTCGCGATAAACCTAATTCGGTGTCCCCGCCCGTCGGGGCCCCGCGGCACTTTGTAGATGGTGGCTCGCTTTTCGGAACTGGGCTGATATTTTCTAGATGTAAGGCGCTCTTGGTCCTAATGGGCCTGGGGCGCCTGTCTTTTGAAGGTAGATTTTCCCGTGCTGGACGAGAAGTTGTGTTGCCTTGCGGGCTCGAATCCCTCCGCTTGCCCACAAGAAAGCGCCCTGGGCCGTTATGGGCTCAGGGCGCTCAGTTTTAATGGCTGGGACGGAGGGATTCGAACCCCCAACAGCCGGCACCAAAAACCGGAGTTCTACCGTTGAACTACGTCCCAATGTCGTGGTGTCGCTAAAAGCAACTCGTCTAGTTTACCTAATCTGCGAGGGCATCGCAAACGCCATCGAGCAGGCGTACGGCGAGTGTCTGGGCGTCGCTGGCAGTGAAGGTGCCGTTGTAGCGCGTCATGCCGGTGAGCTCAATGCGGATGCGTGCCGGCTTTTGCTGCGCGGCAACATTGGCGGTGCGGATGCGCTGGGCCAGGTTGTGGCACTCGGCGAGGGCAATCGTGGCGCGCGGAGCGGCGTCGGCGGGTAGCTCGTCGCTTGCGATTTCGAGTACCAGGTCGACATCGGTCGGAACCTCGGAGTCGCAAAGCATCATGCCGCTGCTGTCGGTCGTCGCCGTGGCGATGTTCCACATGCGCGATGCAACGCTACGCGCGATGGGGTCCTCACCGATGACGGCAATCTGGAAACGCTCGAGTACATTGGCCGCGCGGGCAAAGCCGATGCGCGATTCGGCCTCGGTCACCGAAGGCTTACCCTCCCACACGTGGTGCAGGCGGTTGATATAGGCGTAGGTATCCTGGAAAGCCATACCGTCGGCAAACAGACCGACGTTTTCCTGGAACTGCTGAAGGGCCGCCTCGGTGTGAGGGCCAAAGTAGCCATCGTCCTCGCCGCAGGCAAAGCCCAAAACGTTGAGCGCCTTCTGCAAGGCCTGCACGTCGGCGCCATGGAAATTGGGCATACGCAGGTAGAGGGTGCGGTCGCCCAGCTTATACGAGGCGTCGACCAGGGCACTCCAACAGGGGATGTCAACGGCGTGACCGGCGGCAAGACCGCTGTCGAGCCTAAAGGTGCTAACGGCCTGCTCGGTGGTAGCACCAAAGTGCTTGTCGGCAACCTCGGTGGCATCAATCGTGTAGCCGAGCTGCAGGAGACGAGACTGCACGTCCTCGACGGCTGCTCCCTGCATGCCCGTTGTAATAGGTTCCATGAACGAACCCCTTTCGGCGTATCATTCGTACTATTTGAGCGCCTGTCAGATAGACGACGCAAAGGGATGCATAAACATACATTCAACAGTGTAGCAACTTGTACCCAAATGCGCTGCCGACAGGTTTTGCAACCCCCGCTAGTTGAGTCGCTCCACAAAGAAATCTGCCATGGAGAGGAACAGTTCGCGTGCATGCGGGTCGAGCGAAACGTCCTCGATGGCGGCCTTGGCTTTGGCGGTCAGGCCCAGCGCGTAGGTGTGGGCGTAATCGATAGAGCCGGTCTCCTGGAAGATTTCCACGGCGCGCGCGAGCTGCGCGGGGTCCTCGGTGCCCGAGGAGAGGATCGCTTCGATCTCGTCGTGATAGCGCTCATCAGACAGGCCGTGCACGGCGACCAGGGTGCGCTTGCCTTCTGTGATATCGGTACGGAAGTCCTTGTTGGCGGCTTCCTTGGTGCCGACAAGGTTGAGCAGGTCGTCCTGAATCTGAAAGGCAAGGCCGGTGTGCAGGCCAAAGGCGCGCAGTGCCTCGACCTGCTGTTCACTGCCTCCGCCAATGATGGCTCCGGTGGCAAGCGGCGTGGCTCCGCTGTAATACGCGGTCTTGTGCGTTGCCATGTCCAGGTAATCGTCGACCGAGATGTCAAAACGCCCGTCACGGACCCAGCCCAAGTCGAGCGCCTGACCCTCGATGGTGCGGACGATCATCTCGGTGAGCTCGTGGAGTACGCGCAGCTTTACGTCTGCCTCAAGCGTGGGATCGTCGAGAACCGTCTTGGTGACCATGGTAAGTGCCAGGTCGCCGCAGTTGATAGCAAGCCCCGTGCCCTCGGTGAGGTGCATGCAGGGCTTGCCGCGGCGCAGCTGGCCGTTGTCGGCGATGTCGTCATGGATGAGCGCACCCGACTGAAAGTGCTCGATAGCCGCCGCCGCGCTGCGGGCGCTCTCAAAGCTGCCGCCCACTGCGGTTGCGGCGAGCATGCAGATAAGCGGGCGGTGGCGCTTGCCGGCGTTGGCGGTAAATGCCGAAAGCGGGGTATACAGGTAGCGCTCGATATCGGCAGAGGTCGCCTGTCCGTCAAAGAATGTGGCCAGATAGTCGTTGATCTGGTCAAAGTGCTGGGCTAAAAAGCTGGTAAACGGACTGGACACGGGTTCTCGCATTCTTTCTTAGGTTGCATCATTGCGGTGTGCAGATACCATATTGCCACATTGGAGTTGCCGGCGCGTCTGTTTTGGCGATTTGGGGAAACGGGACGCGTGCGCGTGCCGGCTGCTTATATAAGCCTAAAGTGCTCGAGCGCCTTGACGACGCCATCTTTGTCGACCGAGTCGGTGATGTAGTCGGCGCGCTTTTTGAGATAGTCCGGCGCATTGCCCATGGCGATACCGACATCGACGGCGTTTATCAGCGAGACGTCATTGCTCGCGTCGCCAATGCCGTACACGGTTCCGTGGTGGGGATCGAGGGCGTCGAGTACAGACTGGATGCCCCCGCGCTTCGTGCATTCGCGGGGCGAGATTTCGGTTACCTCGAGTTCGAGCTCGTTAAAGCACAGCAGCGGCTCAAGTGCCTTATCTTGAGCGATGTGGTTGGCGAGCGATGTAGACATCAAGATCTTGTAGGCACTGTAATGCTGCAGCTGCGTGACTGCGTCGCCCAGGGTGCGCGCGTATCCGGGGGCATCGGGGGCATCGGCACTCATGCGCACGACGCCGTTGAGGCCCTCAAAGCGGATGACCTCGCCCGATTGCTCAAGGTAGGGGGCAAGACGCTGCAGCATGCTGGGCGTCATCGACAGATCGCGAATTGCGCGTCCGTTGATCTCGGCGTAACCGCCCGCAAGACAGACGATGCCGGTCCACGGCAGCTCAAGAAGTTTGGGGTGGATGCAGCTCAGGGTGCGTCCCGTGCAGATAAAGGCCATGTTGCCGTTGGCGACAAACTCGCGGATTGCCTGCGAAACCGCCTCGTTGGGATAGGGGGACAGATCGCGCTCGTCTTCGGGAAGCTCCTGGGCAAGTCTGGGATCTTGCCAGGCGAGCGTACCGTCGATGTCGAAGAAGCAGATATCGCCGTGCTTGTGGGTTGGGCCGGCGGCAGGGGAGGCCGAGGTGGTGGGCGCAAATTCCGGCTCGAGGCCCATGATCTGGTCAAAATGCTCTTTAACGCGGGGAACGGAGATGCCGATGATCACCTGGGCGGTCTTGCCCGTAATGATGAGGCCCTTGGCGCCCGCCGCGACAAACGACGCGTTATCTGCAACGATGGAAGGGTCTGCGACCTCGACGCGCAGGCGCGTGGCGCAGTTGGTTGCGCCCACAATATTGCCAACGCCACCTAAAAGCTGAATTACCCGCTCAGCGAGGATGTGATCTTGATCGGATCGACTATTGACCTCGTCATTGGGAGATTGCTCTTTGGCAAAGCCGCTTTCCGTTAAACGATCGATTGCCGCGCGATTGGCGACATGATCCTCGCGGCCCGGCGTCTTAAGGTCATAGATCAAGATGAGTGCTCGAAAACTAACAAAAAAGATGAGGCTAAAGGCAAGGCCGATACCGAGCGCCAAAAGATAGGCACCGGCATGCGTGCGCATGAGCGGAATAAAGTTGAAGGCTGCCATCTCCATGAGGCCGCCCGAGAAGATGCCGACGATGCCAAAGAGATTCATGGTTGTGGCAAGGCAAGACGATAAGACGGCGTAGAGAAAAAAGAGCCCGGGGTGGGTGAACATAAAGAGAAACTCGAGTGGCTCGGTAACGCCGCAAACCACCGAGGCGATGATGGCGGGAACAAGGATGACCCTGAGGCCGGCGCGGCGTTCTGGTTTTGCGGTGGAGTAGAACGCGGCTGCGATGGCGGGAAGGCCAAAGAGCTTGACCCAGCCGGTGGCGGTAAAACCGGCCCACGGCGCAAGTTCATTAAGGGGGCGCGTGCTATGGGAGAGGATGGGGAGCAAGCTGCTCCACGTGGCGTAGATGCCGTCGTTAATGACCAGGTTGTCGTAGTAGATCGGCATGTAGAGCAGGTGGTGCAGCCCCATGGGCTCGAGCGCTCGCTCCAAAAACACAAAGATGCCCACGCCAAAGGGGCCGACGCTCGTAAGTGCATGGCGCAGCGTTTCGGTCATTGCGTATACGGAGGGCACGATGGCGGCCGAGATAGCGGCAAGGGCAAACACGGCAAAAAAGCTGATGAGGTAGACCAGCGAGGAGCCCGAGAAGGTGCCGAGCCAATCGGGAACCTTGGCATCGTAGAAGCGGTCATGGATGGCGACGACGGTTGCCGATACCACCAGCGGGCCGATAATGCCGGTGTCGAGCGTCTTGATGCCGTCGATGACGGTGATACCGTTGGCGGGGGTCAAAGATGACGGGTACTTAAGCCCAAGGTTGTCTCCGCTCAGCTTAATGATCTCGCTCAAAAAGAAGCAATAGGCAAAATAGGCCACGAGTGCCTCGAGGCAGCAGCGTGCCGGTTGCTTTTGGGCAAGACCGATAGGCAGCGCTACGGCAAAAAGGAGCGGGAGGCGCTTAAAGACCGTCCATGAGCCGCGCTGGATGATGGCCCAAAAAACGTACCAAGGGGTTCCGTATACGGCGAGGTCGCCGACGATGTCCGCAGTCGTTGCGAGAGCGGAGACGCCGACCATGAGGCCCGATATAGAAAACAGCATGGCGGGAGCGAACATTGCCCCGCCAAAGCGTTGGATTTTTTGCAGCATGTTCTGCCTTCCGAATATCGAGGCGCGTTGCGCGTGGGGAAACGTTTAAACAATGGATTCATTGTAGAGGACCAGACGATTGTTGTGCCGGCAGTTTTGAGCGAAACCGATTTGGGCACGACAGAAACCGTCAACGGTTAAATCCTGTCGCTTTACCGATATTCGGTTTAAACAACTTTAAGAAATGCTATCGTGCCTAGCCGGAAATAAATAATGTAGAGGTGAAACAATGCCAAAAGCGATATACGAAGGAATCTACCGCGAGATCCGTTCGCGCATCATTAACGGGACCTATGCGTTTCAGGAGATGCTGCCAACCGAAGCCGAGCTGACCGCGGAATTTGGTTGCACGCGCAATACCGTCCGCCGCGCTTTGAGCATGCTGGCAGACGAGATGTTTGTGCAGCCCATACACGGCAAGGGCGTGCGCGTTATTTGGCTCAAGGGCGAAACCGACATGCTGGGCGCACTCGAGGAAGTCGAGTCGTTTGGCGAATTTGCAAAGCGCAACAATGCCGTCGCATCGACCGAGGTCAAGTCTTTTGAACATTTGATTTGCACTGAGCAACTCTCTCGTCGCCTGGGCTTTAAGGTGGGCGAGGAGTTGATTCGCGTGGTGCGTGTCCGAAGCCTTAACGGCAATGCACGCCAAGTAGACCATGGTTACTTTTTGGAGTCGATCGCCAAGGGCCTGACGCCCGAGATTGCCGCAAAATCAATTTACGACTATCTGGAGCACAAACGCGGCGTCAAGGTGATGGCGAGCCGTCGTACGGTGAGTGTCGAGCTTGCCAACGATGAGGACTGCAGTTATCTTGACCTCGGCAAATACAACTGCGTTGCCGTCATGGAGAGCCAGTCGTACACCTCGGACGGCATCTTGTTCGAGGTCACGCATGCCCGCACGCATCCCGAGATCTTCCACTACCGCGTCAACTCCAAGCGATAGCCGGCTAGCTCGCAGCCTGACGAGACTCATGGCCTCAAAGAGAAAACGCCCGGTCAAACCGACGGTACATCGGCTTGACCGGGCGTTTTCTCTGCATTCAATAACAAATAATTGTTTATACAAAACTTGTCAAGTATCAAGTTGAAATTACCGTTCACCGAAGTTTTCCTACCGCTCTAGTAATACTTGTTCAAACAACTAGCCAAATAGCGTATTGTACAAATCAGCAAAAGGGGCAAAGTCCCCGAGCCAATCTCCGAAGGCGGCGGCAAAGGGTGCCGCCACGGTGTGAAAGGGTGGATTGTAATGAAGAACGAAATGAGCAGAAGGCAGTTCCTGGGCTTTGCTGGTTCCGCGGCTGCGGTTCTTGGTCTGGGCCTCGTGGGCTGCGGTGGTTCTGCCGGCTCCGGCTCCTCTGCTTCTGGTGACGCTGCCGAGGTCTACTTCCTCCAATTCAAGCCCGAGGTCGACAAGGAGTGGAAGGAGATCGCCAAGGCGTACAAGGAGGAGAAGGGCGTCGAGGTCAAGATCGTGACCGCCGCCTCCAACACCTACGAGGAGAAGCTCAAGTCCGAGATGTCCAAGAGCTCCGCTCCGACCCTGTTCCAGGTCAACGGCCCCACCGGTCTTAAGAACTGGAAGGATTACTGCGCCGACCTGTCCGATACCAAGCTCCGCGGTGAGCTCATTGACGACTCCCTGGCTCTGCAGTCCGACGGCAAGGATGTGTGCATCGACTGGGTTCAGGAGAGCTTCGGCATTATTTACAACAAGCAGCTGCTCGAGAAGGCTGGCTACAAGGCCGAGGACATCAACTCCTTCGACAAGCTGAAGGCTTGTGCCGACGACATCCAGGCCCGCAAGGACGAGCTTGGTGTCGAGGGTGCCTTCACTTCCGCCGGCATGGACGACTCCTCCAGCTGGCGCTACACCACCCACCTTGCCAACATGCCGCTCTACTACGAGTTTGAGAAGGAGCACAACCAGGAGGACGACGAGATCAAGGGTGAGTTCCTCGACAACTACAAGCAGATCTTCGACCTGTACATCACCGACTCCACCTGCGATCCTTCGCAGCTTGCCTCCAAGACCGGCGACGACGCCACCAACGAGTTCGCAACCGGCAAGGCCGTCTTCTACCAGAACGGCTCTTGGGCCTACTCTGACCTCGTCAAGGCCGGCATGACCGACGATCAGATTGGCATGATGCCCATCTACATCGGTGTTGACGGCGAGGAGAACCAGGGCCTGTGCTCCGGCGGCGAGAACTACTGGTGCGTCAGTTCCCAGGCTTCCGAGGATGCCCAGAAGGCCACCGAGGACTTCATGTATTGGTGCGTCACCGCTGACACCCCGACCAGCATCATCGCCGACAAGATGGGTCTGACCGCTCCGTTCAAGAGCGCCAAGGAGACCACCAACGTCTTCTCGCAGCAGGCCGTTGCCATGGCCAAGGACGGCAAGAAGACCGTCGCTTGGGACTTCGTCTACATTCCCTCCGAGGAGTGGAAGAAGAACCTCAAGCAGGCTCTGATTGCCTACGCTGCCGATAACAGCAAGTGGGACGGCGTCAAGAACGCCTTCGTCGATGGCTGGAAGACCGAGAAGGCCGCTTCCGAGTAAGCAGTTGCTGCCCAAGCTATCTGATTAGCGACAGGGGGCGGGCAGACGTTGGTTTGCCCGCCCCCTGCATATTGAAAGGACCCTTTTATGGGCAAAGCACTCAAGCGCTGGTGGCCGCTCTTTATGCTGCCCACGTGTCTGGCGTTTATGATCGGGTTCGTGATCCCTTTTATCCAGGGTTTCTATCTCTCGTTCTGCCAGTTTATTATCATTAGTAACGCGCACTTTGTCGGTATCGAGAACTACGTGCGCGCGCTGTCCGATCCGCAGTTCTCCACGTCGTTCTTCTTTACCGTGGCGTTTGCCTTCCTGTCGACGGTGCTCATCAACGTGATCGCCCTGGCCATTGCGCAGGCGCTCACCCGCAAGGCGCTCAAAGGCACCAACATCTTCCGTACGATCTTCTTTATGCCTAACCTGATCGGCGGCATCGTGCTGGGCTACATTTGGCAGATTCTGATCAACTGCCTGCTCTCCAACGTGGGCGCCCAGCTCATCGCCCTTAACTCTGCTGCTGGCTTCTGGGGCCTTATCATCCTGACCCTGTGGCAGCAGGTCGGCTACATGATGATTATCTACATCGCTGGTCTGCAGTCCATTCCGTCCGACTACATCGAGGCCGCCAAGGTCGACGGTGCCACGGCATGGCAGACGTTTTGGAAGGTTAAGATCCCTAACCTGATGCCGACCATCACCATCTGCCTGTTCCTGTCCATCACCAACGGCTTTAAGCTGTTCGACCAGAACCTCGCCCTTACCGGCGGCGCCCCCGCGCACTCCACCGAGATGCTCGCCCTGAACATCTACAACACGTTCTATTCGCGTGCCGGTATCGCATGGCAGGGTATCGGTCAGGCCAAGGCGGTTATCTTCTGCATCCTGGTCGTAGCCATCTCCATGATTCAGCTTAAGGCCACGAGGTCCAAGGAGGTGCAGCAGTAATGAAACGCGATAAGGTTATCAATCGTGCGCTCTCGATTTTCTTTACGATTCTGTCGCTCGCGTGGATCTACCCCGTGTTCATGATTGCGCTCAATTCCTTTAAAAAGGCAACTGCAATCAGCACCACCACGGCATTCGATCTGCTCACGCCCGAGACGTTCAACGGTCTCGCAAACTACATGCACGCTCTTAACGAGCAGGGCTTTGCCTCGGCGTTTATGTACTCGCTCATCATCACCGTCACGTCGGTCGTGCTGATCTTGGTGTGCTGCTCCATGTGCGCTTGGTACGTAGTGCGCGTCAACAGCAAGATCTCGAACTTCTTCTATTACCTGTTCGTGTTCTCGATGGTCGTACCGTTCCAGATGCTCATGTTCACGCTGTCCAATTTGGCGGACCGCATCGGCTTCAACACGCCGTTCAACATCTGCTTTATCTACCTTGGCTTTGGCGCGGGCCTGGCGGTCTTTATGTTCGCCGGCTTTGTAAAGAACATCCCGCTCGAGATCGAAGAGGCGGCCATGATCGACGGCTGCAACCCGGTCCAGGTGTTCTTTAAGATCGTCCTCCCCATCATGAAGCCCACCTATCTTTCGGTCGGCATCCTCGAGACCATGTGGGTCTGGAACGACTATCTGCTGCCCTACCTTACGCTCGACTCCACCAAGTACAAGACCATTCCTATCTTGATTCAGTACTTCCGCGGCGGCTACGGCCACGTCGAGCTCGGCCCCATGATGGCCTGCATCATGATGGTCGTTGTCCCCATCGTCATCATGTACATCCTCTGCCAGAAGTACATCATCGACGGTGTGGTGGCAGGTGCCGTCAAGGGCTGATGCCGTAACTGTTTTGCAAGTTTTAGCGGCGCCCCTCAGTGCGGCGCCGCGTATCGAAAGGTAGAGACATGGCCGAGATCGTTCTCAAACATGTTCAGAAGGTGTATCCCAACAACGAGTCAAAAAAGAAAGGCTTCTTTGGCAAAAAGAAGAAGACCGAGGAGAAGAAGCACAACCTCAAGGTTACCGAGGACGGCGTGCTC
>CABUWR010000013.1 GCA_902495265.1 uncultured Collinsella sp.
GCCCTTACCATTGCCGGCGTCGATGGTCCACGTTTGGCGTGCGCTCACACCGAGGACGATCTACCGTACAACGTCAATCCGACAAATATCGCTACGGTGTCCGAGGTCGTGACCGAGGTCATTCGTCGTTCGTAGGTTGACCTATAAGGAGTCTGCGTGTTTTCGTACATTAAGCGCCACTGGCCCGTCTATCTCATCTTGGCCCTGATCGCCATTGCCTTTGGTTTTGGGGTCGCGTATATCGTGGGCGTTAAAGGCTCAACGCCTGAGTCCACGATTAGCGAAGAAGTGGAGCACGAGCAGAGTTTGGGAGCCGATGGCATCTCCGAGTCCGATCAAGCGCTCATCGACGGTGGGTCTGCATCTGGGGAATAGCCATTTCGCCACGAACGAATAAGAGGCGAGCCGGGAGACGGGCTCGCCTCTTTTTTATTGCGTCAGCGACGTTTTGACGCCAGCTTTAGATGGGCAAACCAGATTGCCGCGGCGCCGGAGGTCACGAAGGCGGTGAGGCAGGCGGCAATGGGAAGGGAGCCCGTTGCCGGTAAATCTTGCGGCATGGCGCATCGCTGGATGACGCGATCCTCGTCATGTGATTCAAGGTTGCTACCGCCGCCATTGCGACAGAGGTCAACGCGAGCGCTGTTGGCGAGTGCGGTCTGAGGCGTGTAAGACGACGCGGCCTGCATATGGATGACGGCACCGTGAATATCCGAGTCAAGGACGGCGCTCACATCATCAAGGTCGTCATGCTCGTCTTTGAGGTCCTCGCGGGTCCAAGATTCTGCAGCGCCTCTTGTCGTGAAGTCGGCCGATACGGCCCCGTACTCAAGACGAATGCCCGTGACGGCGGTATCGTCCAAAAGAGCGAGCTCTTTTGCCTCGAGGGTGACCGACTCCGTTGTTGGGATATCGGCTTTCCAAAGATGCCAATCGCCGTAATCGACCATGCGCAAATCGTCACCTAGGAGCTTTTTGACCTCGTCCGTTTCGAGCCAGGGGTTGTCATGCCCGTCGCTGAGCGTTGCATTGGTCTGTTCGCCCGTATCGATACTTCCCACTGGAGACGTTCGATACCACACGTTGCAAAGACCGTCGATGTCCCCGGTCGCGACAGGGGTTTCGATGGCGATGAGTTTGGCAGTGCCTTCCTTGGCGCATTCGAGATCGTCAGTGATGGTGAATTCATCAACCCAGGTATTCGACTCATTTTTAGCATCGAGCGTATAAGAGAAGGAGCCGTCCGCATCGGATTGTGCCACGGCTCGGTTTTTGCCATCGCCGTTGGCGACGAGACCCTTACCGATAGGGCGGGCGATCTCTTGCCGCTTGTCGACTCTGCCCTCGATCTCGATGGGTGCGTCCTTCATGGTTACCGTCTGCACTTCTCCTGTGGCCTTAATTTCAAACGTCATGTCTTCGGCAAGGTCGTAAGTGCGCGGGGGCATCACTTCGCACAGGGTGTAGGTGCCGGGCAAAAGATGCTCGATGCGATGCGGTTTGTCAGAGGAGGTCCAAGCGTCAATTTCGGTTCCGTCGGCACCGTGGAGGGAGAGCCGAGCGCCTTCCACTTCTTGTTTGCCGGTCAAATCTACTTTGGAGATGTCGATTTTGGTGTAGTCGTTAGAAACATCGAGGTGCGCATTGATCACGGGTGTTTCCTGACCGGCATACGACAGCTCGACGGTGTGGACGCTTTGGTCGAGCAGGTAACCTTCGGGTGCCTGCACCTCGATTACCTCATAGGTGGCGGTTCCGCACCCCAGTGAAAGATGAGTCGCGCACGCAAATCCCCGCTCGTCGGTCGTGATGGATGTGACGGTTTCGCCGTCCAGGGCAGCAATGCTGCCGTCGGGGCGCACGATATCGCCCGCGGCACGGATATCAAAAACAGCACCGGCAAGGGCGCGCCCACCTACGGCATCGTTCTTGACGATCTCGATGCTTCCTGTTGCCGCGTCGTCGTAAAACGAGGCGACCGCGACGGGCGTTAAGTTCATGTCGGCGGGAATCGTTATCTCCAGATCTTCACCAACAAGATACGGTTCCTTGGCGGAAGTCTCTCGTATGTAATACGTGCCCGGGTTAAGCGATTCGGGTAGGGTGACGGTGCCGGTTTCATCGGTCGTAAAGGTATTCATAACGGTATGGGCGGGATGCCAGGATGTTTGCGAGATGGGCTCACGGTCGCCGTTGAGCAGCTGAAAGGTGAACCCAGCGCGTGGTACGGCGTTGCCGGTCTGAGCATCGCGCTTCACGATTTGAAGATGTGTCGACAGGGCGTGGTTGTCTACGATGTACTGAAGCTCTGCGCCGTCCGTGATCTGCTCTGCTGTGATAGTCCATTCCCCTGCCTGCTTAAAGCCGTCGGGCACAGTGTCGACAACCTCACGAATGGTGTAGCCGGCACGGTCATACGGTATGGTTCCGCTGACGCCATCGGGGCGCTCTCCTGCGCCAAACCATGCTCCGGCCTGGTCTTTGGTCGATGCGAAGCCGTAGATATTGGTGGTCAGCGTTCCAACAACCTGCTGCGAAGTGTTGCTTGCCACTTCAAAGACCACGCCTTCCGCCGGCTGCTCTACACCAGATTCGTCACTATTACCGCAGTCCTTGAACTTTGAAATCTCGAGGTCAAAAGCGATGGGGATGTTGGGGATGCGACGCTCGAGTTCAACGACGCCCGCGTCTCCGAGCTGGTCGGCACCGATGGTATAGCTCCAGGTTTCATTGGAGGGCAGATAACCCTCGGGAGCTCTCGACTCATAGATGCTAAAGGTGCCCAGGGGGATGTCGGTAAGTGTTGCCCGGCCGTCCTCATCCGTCGTGAGGGTGTGCGTCCAGCCCGGGGTAGACTGTGAGACGCAGGTGAACTCAGCGCCGGCAAGTGACGCGCTGACTTGAGGGCCTGCCCCTGTCGCGGCATCGACCTTTGCGATGCGCAGGGTAATGGTACCGGGCTGCTCATCGATGACGACATTCCCGCCGTCATTGCCGGTGGAAAAGGCGATGTGGTCACTCCTGGGGATATAACCCGCCGGAGCTTTGGTTTCGACCAGGTAATATGCCGCGTTGGGCAAAAGTGTCGCCTGCGCACGACCGCTGCTGTCCATCTGGATGCTGCCGACACGCTTGTCGCCGACGCTCTCATAGATGTCGAACCTCGCTCCGTCGAGCCTGTAGGTATCGTTTTCGCTCGTGATGGCGGCGTTGGCTGACTGTTTTTGGAAGGATACGGAGACGGCCGGGAGCACGTAGAGCATGTCTTGACGTTTACTGCCGCCCGACACAGCTCCCAAATAGCGCCGCGCGCGATGCGGTGCGGCTTTAATGCTTCCCGACTTGGCGCCGTCGTGGAGCCAGCGCGCTGCGGCAACGACCTCATTGTCGCCGGAAAAATTTCCCCTCTCTGTGACGCCCCGGGCGGTTGTATATGAGAATGATCCGTCGGTATGGGTGGTGCCGTTGAGCATCCAGACGGCAAGTTGGGTTGCGGCACGTGCTCGATCGGGGGATAGGTTATGCCCGCCAAAGGATGTGGCGGTGGGGTAGCCATGACAGATGATGGCCGCGAATTCGTCTTCGAGCCATACCCAGCCCTGATTGTAGGTGAGCCAGGGTCCGCCCGGTGTGCTAGGGCCAAAGCGCTCCTGGTTCATGCAGTAGGCAATCGAAGAATCCTGTGCCTCGTATTTGCCAACTTCAAAAGGACCGCATTCATTGCTGATAGTGCGGAATCCGAGCGATTCATAACCGTCGACGGCGAGCGCGGCATCCGGTGTCATGCAGCCTAAAAGTAAAAAGAGGACTAGGAGCAGCGATCCTGCTGTGATTGCGCTGTGGACAGAGTGCGTGGGTGCGTTGGACATGGCTGCTCCTTATCCCTCGTGCGCCGCACGGGGAGGCCGCGGCGCTTGGGATGAGGCTACCCCCGAGGTTCATGCGGGTAAGTACCGGAGCCTGACCAAAAGCTTGCCCGATATCTGACAAATGGCGCCTACGAAAGACAATGGAATAAATCTGCAGGTAGACAATGGTGAATAAAAGAGCCTACAGGTCCTCATCTACACAATTGGCCTATTTTTAGGAGGATTCTCCATAGCTAAAACAAGTATCGTCACCCTTGTATCGAACAAGACAACCGCGTTATACTAGCCAACACACAAGCGGGCATCGCCAAGTGGTAAGGCATCAGCTTCCCAAGCTGACACTCGCGGGTTCGAGTCCCGTTGCCCGCTCCAGTTAAAAGCACAAGCACGGCACCATCACGGTGCCGTGTTTTTTTCAATAAAGCGCCGGGACTCGAACCCGCCAGGGTGCGAGCGTTAAATAAACGCGAAGCGTTTATAGTGAGCAGGCAAGGGCGCCGACAGGCGACCGCAGCCGGTGCGTATTTGCGGAGCAAATACGCGGACGTCCCGTTGCCCGCTCCACCGAGCACAGGAGACACGGGGACGGCAATTCAACAGAGTCTTCCCCCGCGGCTTCATGAGGCCGCGGGGCTCGCCTGAAGCCGGTGCGTATTTGCGAAGCAAATACGCGGACGTCCCCATGGCCGCTCTTGCGGCAAAATGTTAGGTTAATGCCTGCTGCCCATACTTGCACCTACGCACGGTACAATGGTTAAGTTACGACCAACGTGCCAATAGCCAAAAAGGAGCCGCTATGATCGATCGCTATACTCGCCCGGAGATGGGACACATCTTCTCCCTCGAGAACAAGTACGCCATTTGGCAGGAGATCGAGGTTCTGGCCTGCGAGGCCCAGGCGGAGCTCGGCAAGATCGGTATTTCTAAAGACGAAGCCCAGTGGATCCGCGATCACGCTAACTTTGAGAAGGCAAAGGTCGATGAGATCGAGGAAGTCACGCGCCACGACGTTATTGCTTTCCTGACCAACATGAAGGAGTACATCGACGCCGATGTTCCCGAGGGCGACCCCAAGCCCAGCCGCTGGGTCCACTACGGCATGACCAGCTCCGACCTGGGCGATACAGCTCTGTGCTACCAGCTCACCCAGGCCTGTGACCTGATTATCGAGGACGTCAAGAAACTCGGCGAGATCTGCAAGCGTCGTGCCTTCGAGGAGCGCAACACGCTCTGTGCCGGCCGCACTCATGGCATCCACGCCGAGCCGATGACCTTCGGTATGAAGTTTGGCTCTTGGGCTTGGGAGCTCAAGCGCGATCTGGACCGTCTCGAGGATGCCCGCAAGAACGTTGCCTTCGGTGCCATTTCGGGTGCTGTCGGCACCTACAGCTCCATCGAGCCGTTCGTCGAGGAGTACGTCTGCGAGCGCCTGGGCCTGGTTCACGACCCGCTGTCCACGCAGGTCATCAGCCGCGACCATCACGCCTACCTCGCCGGCGTCCTTGCCACCACGGCAGCCACCTGCGAGCGCATCGCTACCGAGGTTCGCAATCTGCAGAAGACCGATACGCTCGAGGCCGAGGAGCCGTTCCGCAAGGGTCAAAAGGGCAGTTCCGCCATGCCGCACAAGCGCAACCCGATCACCATGGAGAAGGTCTGTGGCCTGTCGCGCATCGTGAAGTCCAACGCCCAGGTCGCCTTCGACAACGTCGCCCTGTGGCACGAGCGCGATATTTCGCACTCCTCTGCCGAGCGTGTCGCCCAGGCCGATAGTTTCATCGCGCTTGACCACATGTTCCAGTGCCTCATCCGCGTTATCGACGGCTTGCAGCTGTATCCGGCTCGCATGATGGCCAACCTCAACAAGACCCGCGGCCTTATCTTCTCCTCCAAGGTGCTGTTGGCCCTCGTCGACACGGGCATCACCCGCGAGGACGCCTACGCTATCGTGCAGGAAAACGCCATGGCCACCTGGCACGAAGTGCAGGATTGTGTCTCCGGCCCCACCTTTAAGGAGCGTCTCGAGGCCGATCCGCGCTGCACCGTCAGCCAGGAGAAGCTCGACGAGATCTTTGATCCGTGGGACTTCCTCACCCGCATCGACACGGTCTTCGATCGCCTGGAGCAGCTGAGCTTCGAGTAGGGTTAACCTAATTCGGCCGTTTGCGGATGCATTCCAACCTTTGGCGCCTTGCCCATCTTGGGTGAGGCGCTTTTTTATCGCCGCATCAGCCCCAGGTATACAATGAAATCCGACTGCTGTTTCGTTGAAGGGAGGCTTGTGCCCGGACGTATCAAGCGAGCCGCCATCGTCTCGTTTGCGCTCATGCTCCTTGTTGCCGCCTGTGTGGCCGCCCTGACGTATACCGTTCGAAGCAGTTCTTCCTCCTCGAATGAAGCCGACAAAGATCTCCCGGTACTCAAAGTCGGCGTTACGGATAACGACCCCTATGTGTATGTCGATACCACGGGCGATTACGCCGGTATCGATATCGACATCGCCCGCGAGGCCTGCAAACGTGCGGGGATCAAGCCGCAGTTTGTCGATATTGACTGGAACGATCGCGACCGGCTGCTCAAAAACGGTGATATCGATTGCCTGTGGTGTGATTATTCTCCTTGTTATCGCGAGGATAAGTATTACTGGACCGAGCCGTATCTAACCGTGACGGTCTTGGTTGCCGCCAAGAAAACGAGTGGCATCAAGTCCTTGGCGCATCTCGATGGAAGCAAGACCATCGCGGTAATTGCGGGCTCGGTGAGTGAACGCCGATTGCTCGCAGGGGATCTGGAAATCTCGCCGAACGTGCAAATCAAATCGTATGGTTCTGCCGAACTCTGCAAAGCCGCCCTCGCCAAAGGGTATGTCGACTGTTGGATGGCGGACGTTCAGCCGCTTGACCGACTTGTCGCCCGGTATCCCGGCCTTTACCGCGTGTTCGCTGACAACGTTATGACGGTTGATCTGGGCGTCGCGTTTGATGACAGCTATGAAGGACCGATCGTAAAGGATCTCAATACCGCATTGTTTGCCATGGACCGAGATGGCACGATTGACCGTATTGTGGGCAATTACAAGACAGGAGCGACGACGGGCGGGCAAGGAGCAAATCCATGACAAATGATGAGCACCGCTTGCGTCGAAAGACTCTGACCGTCATAGCTGTCGGCGTTATTGTCAGCGCTGTCTTGTTAGGCCTGTTGTATACGGTTGGAACCCATCGCTGCCTCGAAAAAACGCTTGGGTTTGGCCAAGAAACCATGGCGTTTTTGGAAAACGCTTGCGAAAAATATGACCGCTACGAACAGGGGAGAAAAACCGAAGAGACGCACGATTTGCTCGCCGCGGTCGAATCGTTTGCGACGTTCCTGTCCTCTGATCGCGTTGAGGTTAACGACGATCTTATCGAGCAATTTGTCCATGCCGAGAACCTTTCGGGGCTGATGGTCATGGACTCCGATGGCCATATGGCTGCCCACTACGACATCGATGGTCGCGATCCGCTCATGTTGTGGCGAGAGGAGCTGGCCTGTGCGCCGGTCGCATCGATGTATCAAGGTTCCAAAGTGACCTACTCAACTGTCGTCGAGCGCCGTGGTGTCGTTTTTGCCGTCTGTGCTATCCCGTATGGCGACGGCGTTGCCTTGGCATACCGCTCATTTGTTTCCGATCCAGCGGACGACTATTCATATGCCATAGCCGACGTGCTTTCGAACAGCACCTTCCACCAGGGCCCCACGGTGCTTGTTATGGAGGATGCGGAGATTGTCTCATCCAACAGCGCCGATGCTGACGTGTCGCTCGCCCGATTCCTCACCAGCGCAGGGGTTGAGTGGAAAGACGATGGCCTAACGCGCATCGAATATCGAGGAGACAAATGGTACGCGGTGCGTGCGGCATACAAGGACTACCGCCTGTTTGCGCTGTATCCCAAATCTGAGGTCATGTCTGGCAGGATCACATTTGTCGCCGCTGGCGTCTTGGTGTGCCTTGCGTTTTGGGTCGTGGTACTGTTGGCTCGAAATATCGTTGATCGCCGCAATTTGGTCGAAAAGGATAAACAGCTCGGCATTATCAATGCCATAAGCGCCATCTACGATTCGACCTTCCTTTTGCATCTCGACACCCTCGAGATCGAGGGAATCAATATGTCGCCGACGATAGCGAAGATATTTGCCGAGCACAGCGAGGCATATGACTTTATGGACACGGTCTGCCGGGATATCGTGAGCCCCGAAAGCCGCGAAGCGGTTGTGGGACTCGTAGATATAAGTACGCTTCGCGAGCGTATGGAGGGCGTACCGTACTTGGCTGCCGAGGTGCGAGATTGTCGAGGCGCTTGGTACTCGCTACAGGTTGTCCCCCAGCATCGCGATGAGCAAGGCCGGCTGGAGTCGGTCGTCGTGGCGACGCACAACATATCGATGGTCAAGCATGCCGAGGAGCTGACATACCAAGACAAACTGACGGGGCTTCGCAACCGCAACTACCTTGAATCGCGCGGAGATAGCCTGGTAAACGAGGGCTTGCCCGTGAGCGTGATTATGTTGGACTGCAATTATCTCAAGCGGACCAACGATATCTACGGTCACGAGATGGGGGATGAACTGCTGCGACGGACGGCGTCCGTGCTGCGGCGGGTGGCTGGTGCGGATTACCTGCCGATGCGCGTTGGCGGCGACGAGTTTTTGCTGGTTTGCCCCCATACTGACAACGAGTCTGCGCTCGGGCTGGAACAGGATCTTCGTCTCGGTCTTGCCGCGGTAAGCGATGAGGCACTGACGGTCAGCGCATCGATTGGCGTGGCGACCGTCGAGACGGCTGGAAATACGCTGGCCGATGTATATCGTGTCGCCGACCACAATATGTATCGGGAGAAGCGCACAGTCCACGCACGGGGTACGGGCTGCTAATCTTGCCCCCACTAATCTATGCATCGTAGGATGTTGAATCGGTGCTTACGAGAATAAGTCGGCCCAGGCGGGGATAATAGACGTCTGAAATTTCTTTCTGAGAGGGGATCTCAATGATTAGTTTTGACTACAAGCCTCAGGGTGTATGCTCTCGCAATATCCACCTCAATCTTTCCGATGACGGCAGCAAAGTGCTGGGCGTCGAGTTTACCGGCGGCTGCGACGGCAATCTCAAGGCTATCTCCAAGCTGGTCGAGGGTGCTCCTGCCGATCGCGTAATCGAGGTTCTCGCTGGTAATACCTGCGGTATGAAAAAGACCTCCTGCGCCGATCAGCTTACGCGCGCTATCGAGGCCGCTCGCGCCGAGATCGCCTAATGGGTATCGCCGACCGCTTTAAGAATGGAATAACGCGTCGAGGTTTTGTGCTGGGTGGCGCCGCTACCGGTACTGCTGCCGTACTGGCCGGTTGCTCGAAAAAAACGGGCACGAGTGATGACGCCGCTGGCGAGCCGCAGGTTATCAAGGACGATTCGAAGATTGTCTCGATCACTGATGAGTACGAAGCTGTTGATATCGATCTTGAGCCCGCGGCCTCGTGGACGCTGCCGCTGGGCACGCTGCTGTACTACTGCGATGGCGACTACGCTGCCGCGATGATGGCGCCTGCTTCTGCCCTGCATGCCAATACGCTTGGTGTGCTCAACCTGGGCGATGGCTCGCTTACCACACTTATTGAGGATCCCATTGAGGGAACCGGTTATGCGTTTTACGACGTTCGCGCGGGTGATGGCGTGTTCGCGTGGGTCGAGATGAACTTCGCCAATGCGTCTTGGAAACTCTATGCGCAAAACCTTGCAGGCTCCTCCCTTACCGGCAACGCTGTCGAGCTCGACCGCGGTGGCGAAAACTACGATCCGCCGCTCTTCACGGCGTATGGGTCGTCGGTCATCTGGTATAAGATGCCTTCGTCCGGCGGCACCAAGACGAGTAACGATTCGTA
The DNA here is from genome assembly GCA_902495265.1 of uncultured Collinsella sp. GTDB lineage: Bacteria > Actinomycetota > Coriobacteriia > Coriobacteriales > Coriobacteriaceae > Collinsella. The sequence continues at coordinate 9,786 of CABUWR010000013.1, forward strand.
CTGCTACCGTCAGTCGCCCAGCGAGTCCAAGCCTGAGACTATTTGGAAGTCGACGGGCCGCTTCGCATCCGCCCCGCGTGTGAGCGACGGCATCCTGACCATCTCGCCCCGTGTACACAATGATGAGGGCGTCTATTACGGTATGACGGCGATCGACCTGACTGACGGCAACAACACGAAGCGGGCTCAGCTGGTGCTTCCTTCGTCGGTTTCGCCTTTCGAGGCCGTGTATATGGGAGACACCTTCGTGTTCTCCATTGAGGCGACGTATAGCGGTGTGGGCAGCCTGGGCAATATGGGCACCTATATCGGTAACGAGGGCGGGCCGTACCTCTTCCTTTCGCGTGAGCCGCTCGCGTGCGCTGCGGGAAGGAAAAACAAATACCTGGTTAAAGTTCAGGCGTCGCATTTTTTGATTGACACTTCGGCTAAGACCTACGGCTCGCTTCTGTCGCCCGACCGAGCCTTGGAGTATGGCGATTATCCTGCTACGGCGGGTAAATCGAGCTCGTTCTTAACGTACGCAACGGTGCGTAACAGCCAGGGAATTCCCGAGACGGTTACCGCTCGCTTGTTCTCTCTTTAGTCTCCGAGGGGTTAAAAAGGCGTCGACAGGGGAATAAGCGCGTTGTGACTATGAGTACCGCCCGCCGAGCTATCGCACCCATGCGATGCCCGGTGGGCTCAGGTGCGTTAAAATGAGCTTGTTCTTAGCTAATTGAGACAGGGGGGCCGTGTTATGGCTTCAGATGCAAAAAAGATTCTGCTGGTCGAGGACGAGAAGGCAATCCGTGACGCTGTCGCTGCCTATCTCGAGCGCGAAGGCTACTGGGTTGTGGGCGTCGGCGACGGCCAGTCCGCGATCGAGGAGTTCGAGAAGCATCAGTTCGACCTGGTCGTGCTCGACCTCATGCTCCCTAAGATTCCCGGCGAGCGCGTTTGCCGCACCATTCGCGATACCTCGGATGTCCCCATCATCATGCTGACGGCTAAGGGCGAGATCGAGGACCGTATTATCGGTCTTGAGCTCGGCGCCGACGACTATCTGATTAAGCCGTTTTCGCCGCGCGAGCTTGTCGCGCGCGTGCGCGCCTTGTTCCGCCGTGCCCACCAGGCCGATGAGCCGGCCGTCGAGGTGCTCGACTTTGGCGATCTGGTCATTGATATCTCGGGCCACAAGATTTTGGTCGAGGGCAAGGAAGTCGACCTGACGGCTTCCGAGTTCAAGCTGCTCACCACGCTTGCCCGTCACCCCGGCCGCGTCTACAACCGCATGGAGCTGGTCGAGAAGGTGCTCGGCTACGACTTCGAGGGTTACGAACGCACCATCGACAGCCACGTGAAGAACCTTCGCGCCAAGCTGGGTGACGACCCCAAGAAGCCCAAGTGGCTCTACACCGTCCACGGTGTCGGCTACCGCTTCGAGGCTCCGACCAAGACCGATAAGTCGGACGAGAAATAAAGGAAATCACATATGACACCTGCGCGCTTTGAAATCGGGCAAAAGCATAAGCAGGAGAACGAGGCGGGTTCCAAGGCTAGTTGGAACACGCCTCGTTCCGATTCACGGCCAACGATGAGCTATCCCTCGCGCATGGCCCTGGCTTTTGCCCTGACATCGCTCATGACGGTATTGGTGCTGGTGGGCGTAGTCTCCGTTGTATGGGGCACGGTTTTTACGGATTACACGCGCTCCAATATTGTCGAAATCGCCAATTCCGCTGCCGAAAAGTTGGCAACGTCATATGAGGAAAACGGTTCTTGGACTGCGGGGGAGCTGCGTACGGTCGCGACATCGAGTTTGGTGTCCGACGATCTTGGTATGCAGGTCGTCAATAAAAAAGGCGTCATCGTCTACGACGACTCGTGGCCCTCGGCAAGCGCTACTGCCGATGTACGCGAAAATCAGGCGACGACCGATGGTACGAGCGGAAAGAAGGCATCGCACAGTCCAGTCTCGTCTGCTCCCACCGATTCCAATAGTGTTGCCAACGTTGAGATCGTGACATCCTCCGGCGAGCACGTGGGTCAGGTCAAATTGTGGGCGATTGGCTCCGATGCTCTGCTCACCAGGGCAGACTCAGCATTCAGAGAGAAGACCTTTAACGCCATGGCTCTTGCCGCGGTTGTGGCCGTCTGCATCTCGGTCGTTATCGGAGCGCTCATGTCGCGCATGCTCACCAAGCCGATTCATCGCATCACCAGTACCGCAAAGCAAATCCGTGACGGCGACCTGTCGGCTCGCACGGGACTGCGCGGTGATGACGAGATCGATCAGCTGGGAGAGACCTTCGACGAGATGGCCACCTCACTCGAAAAGGATATGAAGCACGAGAAGCGCCTGACCTCTGATGTTGCCCACGAGCTGCGCACGCCGCTCATGGCCATGCTTGCAACGGTCGAGGCCATGCAAGACGGTGTGTATCCCACCGACGACGAACACCTGGAGACGGTCGCTTCCGAGACGCGTCGCCTGGCTCGTCTGGTGCAGCAGATGCTCGACCTATCGCGTATGGAAAACAGCACGGCTCCGCTCAATCTAGAACCGGTGGACATGGTTCCGTTCGTGCGATCGATTGTGAACGGCCAGGAGCGTCTGTTTGCCGACCGTGACCTTCGTCTTCGCTTTGCAGATGAGACGCAGGGCCACGATGACGTTGTCGAGGCAGATCCCGACATGATCACGCAATGCGTCATCAACCTCTTGAGTAACGCCATGCGCTATACCCCCGAGGGGGGTTGGGTCGTGGTGTCGGTGCTCAGCGACCGCAAGCACGTTGATATCGCGGTTTCGGATACGGGCATCGGTATCGCCAAGGATGATTTGTCGCGCATCTTCGGTCGTTTTTGGCGTGCCGACGCCAGTCGCGCCCGCGAGGCGGGTGGCCTGGGCGTGGGCCTCGCCGTGACCAAGCAGATTGTCGAGCGTCATCACGGCTACATATCCGTGGAGTCGGAGCTTGGAAAGGGTACGACTTTTACGATTCATCTGCCTCGCGAGCACACGGCGGACGCGGCATCTACTACAATGGAGCACTAGCTTTTCGCTATTCGGTGAAGGAGAGGTTTCGTCCCTGCCGTTCCGAGTTTGCGAAAACGTGCGGGAAAGAACCCGCATTACTGTCGTATTTTGGTAAGGAGTGACTCACGTGACAACGATGGAGCGTCGTCCGGATTCCCGTGGCAAGGTTCGTGATATCTATGATGCCGGTGAAAACCTGCTGATGGTCGCCACCGACCGCATTTCTGCGTTCGACTTCATTCTTCCCGACGAGATTCCGTTTAAGGGAGAGGTGCTCAACCGCATCTCGGCATTCTGGTTCGATAAGTTTGCCGACATCGTTCCCAACCATCTCGTCTCCATCGATCCGGCGGATTTCCCCGAGGAGTTTGCCGAGTATCGTGACTACCTCGCAGGTCGCGCCATGCTGGTCAAGAAGGCCCAGACGATTCCTATCGAGTGCATCGTCCGCGGTTATCTGACCGGTTCGGGCAAGAAGACCTATGACGAGAACGGCACCGTCTGCGGCATCCAGCTGCCCGAGGGTCTGACCGAGGCCTCCAAGCTTCCCGAGCCGCTGTTCACGCCGTCCACGAAGGCCGAGATTGGCGACCACGACGAGAACATTTCGTTCGAGCGTTGCTGCGAAATCGTGGGTGAGGACATCGCCACGCAGATTCGCGACCTGTCCCTCAAGATTTACAAGGCCGCTGCCGAGTATGCCGCGACTCGAGGCATCATCATCGCCGACACCAAGTTCGAGTTCGGTGTCATCGATGGCAAGGTTACGCTGATCGACGAGTGCCTAACGCCCGACTCCAGCCGTTTCTGGCCCGCCGCCAGCTACGAGGAGGGCAAGATTCAGCCCAGCTACGACAAACAATTCGTCCGCAATTGGCTCAAAGCCAACTGGGATATGACGGGGGAGACCCCGCACCTGCCCGCCGAGGTCATCGATGGCACGTCCGAGCGCTATCGCGAGGCCTTCCAGATCATCACGGGCTCCCAGTTCACAAGCATGAAGGAGAACGCATAAGTGAGTACCCGTAGCGCCACGAACAAGCGCACGCAATCCCACGAAGTTACCGGGGTTGCGCGCAAGTCCGCCGCATCTGCTAAACCCGCCCGCCAGGCAGCGAGCTCCGTTCGCGTCGTGCCGGCTTCGTCTAAAGCTCGCCGCAAAGAGCTCGAGAAGGGTGAAAACCTGGAAGGCCTTTCCAAGGAGGAGAAGCGCGCCCGCAAGGCCAAACAGCGTGCTCGCGAGGATCGTATCTACACGGTGTCGAATATTCTCCTCAAGCAGGACGAGGACTACACCAAGCGCCGTCGTATCTGGTGGGCCGTGCTCGCCATCGGCATGGTACTCGTCGTGGCAATTTGGGCTTCGCTCTACTTCGCTCCC
>CABUWR010000014.1 GCA_902495265.1 uncultured Collinsella sp.
CGTCGAACGAGCGGCGCTCAAAGTGCTCGCGTGCGCGGTTGCGCTCATGCGTAGAAGACGCCTGCAAGATAACGGGCAGATAGGACGACTCCGACAGTTCCTCGGTAATGCCGCTCAAAAACTCGCTATAGGTGGGGTCGCTGAAGAGTTCACTCAGGGGCTCGGTCACGAGCACGGCGATGATTTCCGTGCGCCCGACAGCGAGCGCTCGGCCACGAGCGTTGGGGACAAAATTGACTTCCTTGGCCGCCGCGCGGACGCGCTTTTTGGTTTCCTCGCTAATGCGGGGCGAATCGTTGAGGGCGCGCGATGCCGTGGAGCGCGACACGCCGGCAGCTGCGGCAACCTCGGCAAGCGTAGGTGCGGTGCGAACTGGTTGGGTCATGGCGTCTCCTGGAAAATGTGGTCGATGTTGTCACTGATACGGGCTGGTGCGGATACAGCTTACTATAGTGCGCCTGAACAGCGTTCATGATATCCGGTGACCGGTGTCGTTTTGCAACCAAGCCGAAATCGAATACGTCTCGTGTGGGTGAGATATCAGCGGGCGTGGAGGTTGCCTACGAGCTTAAGAACGATGTCTTGCGCTGAGTGTCGATACTCAGGGTGACATAAGTGTCCCGGTTGTACAACCGGTTGCACCGTTAACCCGACCAAATCGACCGTTCAGCGGACAACCGGTTGCACAGTTTTTTGCATCGACCGTAAGATAAGGACAACCGGTTGCACAAGAATCACTACGATGACGAAGGAGCATCACCATGGACGCCATTAACGATTGGGAAAACCAAGCGCTCACCCACAGGAACCGCCTGGCACCCCATGCGTACTTCATGGGTTACGAGACCGCCGATCTCGCCGCTACGTACAGCCGCGAGCTGTCGCGCGGGTTTGTCCAGCTGTCCGGCTCGTGGCAGTTCCGCCTCTTTGAGGGGCCTGCTGCCGTCTCTAACGAGGAGCTTTCCACGTACGAGCCCGAGTGGGATCACGTGGAGGTTCCGCACCTGTGGCAGGTAGACGGCTATGGCAACCTTGCCTACACCGACGAGGGTTTCCCGTTCCCGGTGGATCAGCCGTTCGTTCCCTCTGACGATCCCACGGGCGTGTACCAGCGCATCGTCAATCTTCCCGCCGTGCCTGCCGGCGCTCGCGAGATCATTCGCTTTGACGGTATCGAGAGCTATGGCGAGCTGTACGTCAACGGCAAGTTTATCGGCATGACCAAGGGCTCGCGCCTGTCTGCCGAGTTCGACGTGACCGACGCGCTTGTCGAGGGCGACAACCTGTTTGCGGTCAAGGTTCTGCAGTACAGCGATGGTAGCTATATCGAGGACCAGGACATGTGGTGGGCCTCGGGCATCTTCCGCGATGTGTACCTTATGCAGCGTCCCGCCGCGCACCTGGTCGACTTTAGGTTCCGCACGCACCGCGAGGGCGATGCCGCTCTGATTACGCTCGATACGGTGGCCGAGGGCGCTTCCCGCGTCGTGTTTACGCTCAGCGATGGCGAGAACGTGGTGGCTACGGGCGAGTGCGTCGACGGCCATGCCGAGTGCAGCGTGACCGATGCCCACTTCTGGAATCCCGAGGACCCCTTCCTCTATGACCTTACGTTTGAGGTCTACGACGGTGACCAGGTCAGCGAGTACGTCCCGCATCGCCAGGGTCTTGCCGAGGTGACGGTCGAGGGCAATCATATCTACCTCAACGGCACTTACTTTAAGATGCATGGCGTCAACCGCCACGATCACGACGATCACAAGGGCCGCGCCGTGGGCCTCGATCGCATGCGCCGCGACCTGGAGCTCATGAAGCAGCACAACATCAACGCGGTGCGCACGTCCCATTACGCCAACGACCCGCGCTTTTACGAGCTGTGCGACGAGTATGGCATCATGCTGGTCGCCGAGACCGATATGGAGAGCCACGGCTTCGAGAATATCGGCAATATCGCCCTGGTCACCGACGACCCGGCATGGGAGCCGGCCTACGTCGACCGCATTGAGCGCCTGGTGATGCAGGAGCGCAATCACGGCTGCATCATTATGTGGTCGATGGGCAACGAGAGCGGCTATGGCTGCAACATCCGCGCGATGTACGCCAAGGCTCACGAGCTCGACGGTCGTCCGGTCCACTACGAGGAGGACCGCAACGCCGATACCGTCGATGTCATTTCCACCATGTACTCCCGTGTGTCGCAGATGAACGACTTTGGTGAGCATCCGTTCCCCAAGCCGCGCATCAACTGCGAGTACGGTCACTCCATGGGCAACGGCCCCGGAGGCCTGTCCGAGTATCAGGAGGTCTTCGATCGCTGGGATTGCATCCAAGGCCAGTTTATCTGGGAATGGTGTGACCACGGTCTGGCTGCTGTGACCGAGGACGGCGTTGCCTACGATATGTATGGCGGCGACAACGGCGATTACCCCAACAACAGCAACTTCTGCATCGATGGCATGGTGTTCCCCTGGCAGCAGCCGAGTCCGGGCCTCACTGAGTATGGCCAGGTCATCTGCCCGGTTCGCATGGCTTATGACGCCGAGGCAGGCGAGTTGACCGTCACCAACAAGCGTTGGTTTACCACCCTCGAGGATGTCTGCCTGTCGGCGGAGACCCTGGTGGACGGCGACGTGGTCTGCCGCAAGACGCTCATGCCCGGTGCGGTTGCCCCCGGCGAGTCCGTCCAGCTGCCGCTGGTGATTCGCGAGGCCGCAGCGGGCGAGACCCTGCTGACCGTGTGCGCCTATACCATGGCCGCTCACGTCTGGTGCGAGCCGATGTTCCAACTGGGCGCAAGCCAGTTTGCCATCGCCAACCATCCGGCGCCAGCCATCGCGGCTCCCACTCGTCCTGAGCTTACGGTCGAGGAGACCGAGCAGGAAATCCGCATTCACTCCCTCAACGGTGAGCTGACCTTCAGCAAGGTCAACGGTACCGTGAGCGAGTGGAAGGCATCCGGCCGCGACGTCATGGCCTCTGGTCCCCAGGTTGGTTTTTGGCATCCGCTCGTCGATAACCATGCGCAGGAGTATGACTCACTGTGGAAGGACAACTTCATCGATGTGATGCAGACGTCTACCCGCAAGGTTTCTTGGAAGCAGGATGGCAATGCGGTCGTCGTGACCGTGAGCCAGCGTATCGCTCCTCCCGTCCGCGCGTTCGGCATGCGCGTCGAGCTCGTCTACACCGTGCTTCCGAGCGGTCGTGTCGACCTCAAGGTTTCCGGCGAGCCCTATGGCGATTACTCGGATATCATCCCGCGCATCGGCATCTCCTTCGAAGTCCCCGGTTGCGATCGTGCCGTCGAGTGGTATGGCCACGGTCCGGGCGAGAACTATCCGGACTCGCTGCGCGCCAACCCGGTCGGTCATTACCGCACCACGGTCGACGACATGTTCACGCCCTACGTTATGCCTCAGGACTGCGCCAACCGCGAGGGTACCCGCTGGGTTGCTCTGCGCTCTAGCCATGGCGACGGCGTGCTGGTGACCCGTCCGGCTGACGCCGCCTCCAACCCGTTCTCATTCTCGGCATGGCCCTATAGCTGCGAGGCCATCGATAACGCCAAGCACGTCTACGACCTTGTCAAGGGCGATACGGTCACGGTCAACATCAACGACCAGTTGCTCGGCCTTGGCTCGAACTCTTGGGGTTCCGAGGTGCTCGATTCCTATCGCACCCGTTTTGAGAGCTTCAGCTTTGAGGTGTCCCTGCGACCGCTGACGTCTGCCGATCTGGCTCAGGCGCTGGCACCCATTAAGGAGGCATAAGCCATGCATGTCTTTAACTCGCGTGCCGACTTCGATGCTCAGATGAAGTCCGTCAAGAAGTGGATGCGTACCGGCCAGGCGCTCGACGGCGTTTCTGAACTGCAGCACGATGTGGCGTACTCCATCGGCGACTCGTTGGTGTATTGGTGGGTGAACGCCCACGAGGCCGCTACCGCCGATCTGGTCGGTCACCGTCGCTATCATGCCGTGCTCGCCCCGCTTGACGGCGACCTGACTGTCGAGGTTGCCCCCAAGGCAGGCCTCACCTGCACCCGCGCCTACAGCGATATCGATGATCGCGAGCGCTTTGAGGGTACGGGGGAGACTGTGACGATTCCCGCCGGCGGCGTTGCCGTCGTCGAAATTGACGAGGCATACCGTGTCGTGTCCGATGCCACGGATCCCCGCGTCGTGGTGCTGCACGTGACGGTTGAAGGATATTCCTTCCCCAACAAGTAGTATTCGTCCGCCTGGACGTTTGCTTCGCGCCGTTAAGGGGGATGGCTTTGTTGACTCCCTTTTCCCCATTCCCCTTAGCAGGTGCACCGTCCGTGTTTGCACTTGCAGCTCGGACGGGTTTAGATGACATTTAATAGATGATTGGGAGGGCTTATGAGCTCTGAAAAACGAGGAACGATTGGTTCGTTCGCTCTGCTGGGCATGACGGTCGCCGCCGTGTTCGGTATCAAGAACATCATCAACAACAACGCGGCCATCGGCTTGGCAGCTGCGCCGTCGTTCTTCTTTGCCACGCTTTTGTACTTTGTCCCCTATACCCTGGTTACCGCCGAGTTCGTCGGCCTCAACAAGGACTCCGAGTCTGGCGTGTACGCATGGGTTAAGACCTCGATGGGTGGTCGCTGGGCGTTCCTGACGGCATTTAGCTACTGGTTCGTTAACCTGTTCTTCTTTGCGTCCGTCCTGCCCAACGTCATCATCTACGCGAGCTACGTGTTCTTTGGTGCCAACGCCGAGCTTTCGCAGCTGTGGATCACCATTATCGAGATCGTCGTCTTTGCTATCGCCACGTGGGTTTCGACCAAGGGCGCTAAGTGGATCGGCTCCATTTCCTCCTTCGGTTCGACCGCGGCTCTCGGCCTGACCGCCGTGTTCATCCTGCTGTCCCTGGCTGCTGCCTTTGGCGGCGTTGAGTTCGCTACGGCTCCTACTCCCGCTAACATGGCTCCCGACATGAGCAACTTCGCAACTGCGTGGGGCTTCTTCGGTACGCTTGCCTGGATCATCCAGGGCGTTGGCGGCGCTGAGTCTGTCGGCGTGTTCCTTAACGACCTTAAGGGCGGCGTCAAGGCCTTCGTGCGCACCGTCGTTATCGCCGGCCTGACCATCGGCCTTCTGTATGCAGGCGCTTCGCTGCTGGTTAACCTGTTCATCCCCGAGGGCGGCGTTGCCATCTCCACCGGCATCTTCGACGTGTTCGGCGCTGTCTTTGCCCACTTTGGCATTCCCATGGAAGTGTCCACGCGCGTCATCGGCCTGATCCTTCTCGCCGCTACGCTGGGCTCCCTCATGATGTGGACCTCCGCTCCCATCAAGGTCTTCTTCACCGAGATCCCCAAGGGCGTCTTTGGTAGCAAGATCGTCGAGCTCAACGAGCACGGCATTCCTGCCCGCGCTGCCTGGCTGCAGTTCGCCATCGTCGTCCCCATCCTGATCATCCCGGCCCTGGGCTCCGGTAACCTCGACGACCTGCTCATGATCGTCACCAACATGACGGCTGCCACCGCTCTGCTCCCGCCGCTGCTGATCCTGCTTGCCTACTTTATGCTGCGCAAGAACTTCGACGCTGCTCCCCGTGGCTTCCGCATGGGCTCGCGTAGCTTTGGCTTGGTCGTTGCCGCATTCCTGCTTGTGGTCTTCTGCTTCGTGCTTATCTGCGGCACCATTCCGCTCGATCAGCCGCTGTGGCTGACGCTGGTCTACAACGTTGGCGGTGTGGTTGTCTTCCTGGGCCTTGCCGTGATGTGGTACAACCGCTACATCAACCGTCTGCGCGAGACCGATCCCGAGGCCGCCGAGAGCGAGCTGCGCCCCTCCGTCCTCGATATGATGGAGTAGCGGCTAGGATTAATCTACGGCTGTGGAATAAATCGATTCCCTTTCCTAGGGAGGGGCCTTACGAGGCCCCTCCTTTTGTGTTTTGGGGCATGGTTTTGACCCCCGTGTTCAAAAAATGCCAAATATGAGTACTGTTGCAAAAGAGGTGGCATATTTTTCGGCCTGTCCTGAGTAAAAATGGGCTCAAAATCAATTTATCTAACCCCCTTTAAAGGGCGTTTGACGGCTTTCAACCTCTTCAAATCGCTTAAAGTAAGCAATTTGCTCTCGATTTTGCTGCTACTAAATTGGTGGCAGTACTCATATTTGCCACTTTTTGCCCACGGGGTATCCGGAGGGGCCCTCGGCAGGCATCTAACGCTACAATAACTACCACGTGGCTGGGTTTTGCCGGCCGAATGTGCGATGCCGCGGGAGGGGACATGGTCGAGTTTACAAAGACGATTATAGATCCGTTGGGACTGCATGCCCGCCCGGTTGCGCTGCTTTATGACATTATCGCCAAGCATCGTAGTGACGTGTCGGTCAGCATCGGTGACCGCCATACCGACGGTCGCGACGTTATAGGGCTCATGGCACTCTGTGGCGAATGTGGCGAAGACGTCGTGTTCCGCGTTTCGGGCGTGGATGAGGCCTCCTGCGTCACGTCGATCAGAAACCTCTCGCTCTAACCTCAACAATGTGACAAGGGGACAGTCCCCTTTGTTGCATAAATTGGTATGACAAGGCACCGCAAAGAGATGGTCTTTGCGGTGCCTCTTTTGTTTCGTATAGGAAACTTTTTCGAAATCTGAATGGGGACCCTTTCCAAAAAGTTAACCACGTGCTAGTTTACTATAGCGAACATAGACGTGGTTAACTTTTTACGCGTCGATGTTGAGGACGAACTGACGTTAGGAGCAACTCATGTCTTGCGGACCGCAGATGCCGGCCATGCCGCTTTCGATGGTAAAAGCGGGCGAAACCGTGCGCGTGTCTCGTGTAAAGGGCAATGAGGACATGAAACACCACCTCAAGGACCTCGGCTTTGTCGAGGGCAACGAAATCCACGTGGTGAGCTCGAGTGGTGCCAATATCATCGTCACGGTGCTGGGCGCACGCTTTGGCATCGATTCCAAGGTTGCCATGCACATCATGACCGTCGGTTAGTCTGCAGCATTTCATAAAAACCGAAAGGGGGACAAGAGGATGAAGACGTTGGGTGACGTTAAGGTGGGCGAGAGCTCTACCATCGTCAAGCTTCACGGTGAGGGTGCGCTTCGCCGCCACCTTATGGACTTGGGGCTCATCAAGGGCACTTCGTTCAAGGTCGTGAAGGTCGCGCCGCTCGGTGATCCGGTCGAGATCAACGTACGCGGCTACGAGCTTTCCATCCGCAAGGAGGAGGCGGCCGTCGTCGAGGTCCAGTAAGGGCTTGCGACGTATATTTCTGCAGATAAAGTTAGGTTTTTCTAACTTAATGCAGCATCTTTGAAGCACATTATCCAGCCTGCGCGGAGAAAGCAGCGCAGGCACACAAGGAAGAAGGATTGAATGGCGGATTCTCAGATCCATGTCGCGCTGGCGGGTAACCCCAACTGCGGCAAGACCACGCTTTTCAACCTGATCACCGGCGCCAACGGCTACGTTGGCAACTGGCCCGGCGTCACGGTTGAGAAAAAGGAAGCCAAGCTCCTAAGCGACAAGAACGTTACCATCACGGACCTCCCTGGCATCTACTCGCTTTCCCCCTACAGCCCCGAGGAGCAATGCTCGCGCGATTACCTCATGAGCGGCGAGCCCGATGTTGTCGTCCAAGTTGTCGATGCCACCAACCTCGAGCGTAACCTGTACCTGGCGCTTCAGGTTATCGAGACCGGCCTGCCCGTAGTCGTCGCCCTCAACATGGCCGACTTGGTCGAGAAGAACGGCGACAAGATCGACACGGACAAGCTCTCCAAGAAGCTCGGCTGCCCGGTCATGATGATCTCGGCTCTTAAGAACAAGGGCATCAAGGAGCTTTTCGAGCAAGTCAAGAAGTCCGCTGCTTCTAAGGGCCAGGTGCCGGAGCACAAGTTCGATTCCTCCATCGAGGACGTTCTAGGCCACATCGAGAACAATCTGCCGGCGAGCGTTCCCGCCAACAAGCGCCGCTACTACGCTGTCAAGCTGTTTGAGCGCGACGCGGACGCCTGCAAGCTCATCAACCTCACCAAGGAGAAGGCCGCTCGCGTGGAGCAGCTGGTCGCCCAGTGCGAGCAGGATTGCGACGACGACGCCGAGTCCATCATCACCGGCGAGCGTTACGGCGTGATTGCCCACATCATTGACGAGTGCCTCACCAAGGCTCCGGCAAAGATGAGCACCTCCGAGAAGATCGACCGCGTGGTTACCAACCGTATCCTGGGCCTGCCGATTTTTGTCGTCATCATGTTCTGCGTGTACTACATCGCCGTTTCCACCTTGGGTGGCACGGTGACGGACTTCACCAACGACCAGCTCTTCGGCACCGACGGCTGGTATGTGCTCGGCCAGGGTCGCGACGCCTACGACGCAGCTGTCGAGGCCGCGGGTGACGACGCCGACTCGGTCGACCCGGCACAGTACGGCCCCTATGTCCCGGGTATCACCACCATGGTGCACGACGCCCTCGTGGCGGGTGGCACCGAGGACGGTGGCCTGGTCGATTCGCTGGTCTGCGACGGTATCGTTGGCGGCCTGGGCGCCATCTTCGGCTTTGTGCCGCAGATGTTCCTGCTGTTCGTGATGCTGTCCTTCCTGGAGGACTGCGGCTACATGGCCCGCGTCGCCTTTATCATGGACCGCGTGTTCCGCCGCTTTGGCCTGTCCGGTAAGTCGTTCATCCCCATGCTCGTGTCCTCGGGCTGCGGCGTCCCCGGCGTCATGGCCACCAAGACCATCGAGAACGAGAAGGACCGCCGCATGACGGTCATGACCACCACGTTTATTCCCTGTGGCGCCAAGCTGCCGATCATCGCCCTGCTCATGGGCTCCATCATCGGCGATTCTTCCACCACCGCCGCGTGGATCAGCCCGCTCTTCTACTTCCTGGGCGTCTTTGCCGTCATCGCCTCGGGCCTCATGCTCAAGAAGACCAAGCTCTTCGCCGGTCGCCCGACGCCGTTCGTTATGGAGCTTCCTGCCTACCACTTCCCGGCGATCCGCTCTTGGGCGCTGCACGTGTGGGAGCGCTGCTGGGCCTTTATCAAGAAGGCCGGTACGGTCATCTTTGCGTCCACTGTCGTGGTTTGGTTCCTGTCCAACTTTGGTAGCTACAACGGTTCCTTTGGCTTCCTGCCTGCGATGGACGGCATCCCCGAGGAGTTCATGGACTACTCCGTGCTCGCCATGCTGGGCAACCTGGTCGCCTGGATCTTCGCCCCGCTCGGCTTTAGCACCTGGCAGGCAACCGCGCTGACCGTCTCTGGCCTTGTGGCTAAGGAGAACGTCGTCGCAACCGCCGGTTCGCTGCTCTCCGTTGCCGACGCAGCCGAGACCGACCCGAGCCTGTGGACCGCGTTTGCCGGCATGTTCCCGACTATGGGCGCTTGCGTTGCCTTTGGCGCATTCAACCTGCTGTGCGCTCCGTGCTTCGCCGCCATGGGCACTATCCGCAACCAGATGGATTCCGGCAAGTGGACTGCGATCGCCATCGGCTACGAGTGCGCCTTTGCTTGGGTGATCGGCCTGTTCATCAACCAGTTCTACAACCTGCTTGTTTTTGGACAGTTTGGTATCTGGACGATTGTGGCCATCGTGCTGCTGGTTGCGATGCTCTTCCAGATCTTCCGTCCCATGCCCAAGCATGCATGGACCGACGAGGACGAGACCAACACTGCTTCCGCCGCAGTTTCCGCTTAAGTCCGAATAAGGATTAGCCCCTTTTCACGAGCCCGGGTGTCCCAGCGACACTCGGGCTTTTTGGTGGGAGAGATGTGGCGTTTCCGCAGATAAAACCGACCAAAATGAACCTGTCCCTTTTTGGTAGGAGGAGAATGGGGTAAAGTAAGTGGTGGTTAACTAGAGGAGGCTTGCTATGGCACCTATCGATATTGTTGTACTGGCTGTTATCGGTATTGCGTTCGTCGCCGTGTGCGTGCGCATCTACCGCAAGGGCACCTGCGCCGACTGCGCTCAGGGTGGCGTTTGCACGGGGCATTGCTCCAACAAAAAGGCGTGCGCCGCACTTAAGGGCGTGGACAAAATCGCCGAAGATTTGGGCCGCGGTATTCATTAGCCGACCGGCGTTTGGGTATGTTTGACTGCGGATACGGCAGTTGCTGATACGATAGATACGTTAGCAACTGCCGCCGCGCGGCTCAAACGAAAGGAACCCTGTATGGAGTCCTCCGCCTACCCGATGCTCTTTAGCCCGATCAAGGTCGGTACGACCGAGGTCAAGAACCGCGTCTTTATGCCGCCGGTGTCCACGAACCTGGCCGATCATGGCTATGTGACCGACGACTTGGTCGATCATTACCGTGCCCGTGCCAAGGGCGGCGTTGGCCTCATCATTACCGAGGTCGTGACGGTCGAGCCCACCTATACCTATCTGCCGGGTGACATGTGCTGCTACGACGACACGTTTATCCCCGGTTGGGAAAAGCTCGCCGCGGCCGTCCACGAGTACGGCTGCAAGATCATGCCGCAGCTCTTCCACCCCGCCTACATGGCCTTTAACATTCCGGGCACGCCGCGCCTGATCGCTCCGTCCTTTGTGGGCCCGTCCTATGCCCGCGAGGCGCCGCGTCCTATCACGGTCGATGAGATCCACGAGCTCACGCATCAGTTTGGCGACGCTGCCGTGCGCATGCAGAAGGCCGGCGTCGATGGCGTCGAGGTCCATGCAGCACACGCCCACGGTATGCTCGGCGGCTTTTTGACTCCGCTCTACAACAAGCGTACCGACGAGTACGGCGGCTCGCTCGACGCCCGCATGCGCTTCCTGCTCGAGGTCATCGCCGAGATTCGCGAGCGCTGCGGCAAGGACTTTATCATCGACGTTCGTATCTCGGGCGACGAGTACACCGATGGCGGCCTGACCCTCAACGACATGATCTATGTCTCGCGTCGCCTGGAGAAGGCCGGCGTCGACATGATTCACGTGTCGGGCGGCACCACCATCAAGCGCGGCTCTGCGATTCCCGCCGCTGGCACGCAGCAGGCCTCGCACGCCGCTTGCTCGCGTGAGATTAAGAAGCACGTGAACATTCCCGTCGCCACCGTCGGCCGCATTAACGAGGCATGGATTGCCGAGGAGCTGATCGAGGACGGCGCTGCCGACATCTGCATGATGGGCCGCGCCAATCTGTGCGATGCCGAGTTCTGCAATAAGGCCGCTGCCGGCAACGCCGATGATATCCGTCCCTGCATTGGCTGCCTGCGCTGCCTGAACGGCATTATGTTCGGCAAGCGCATCTCCTGCACCGTCAACCCGGACGTGGAGCGCGACGAGGCTGGCTACGAGCCCGCCGCCGAGGCCAAGAACGTGCTGGTTGTGGGCGCCGGTCCCGCGGGCATGGAGGCAGCCTACATTGCCGCCAAGCGCGGCCACAACGTGGTGCTCGTGGATAAGCAGGATGAGCCGGGCGGCGAGATGCGCATCGCAGCCGTTCCGCCGGCAAAGCAGGAACTCACCCGCGTGATCAAGTATCAGTACCGTCGCCTGGCCGAGGCCGGCGTGAAGTGCGTATTTGGCACCGAGCTTACTGCCGAGGACATTCAGCGCGACTACGCGGGTTACGAGGTCGTCCTGGCTTATGGCGCCGAGCCCATCGCTCCTGCCTTTATGCAGGGCTTTAAGCAGGTTATGACAGCCGACGACCTGCTGGGCGGCAAGGCTTTCCCGGGCAAGAAGATCGTCATCGTAGGCGGCGGCACCGTCGGCTGCGAGACGGCCGATTACCTGGCCCCGTTGGTCAACGACCTGTCGCCGGCCAACCGAGATGTCACTGTTATCGAGATGACCAAGACGCTCGCCGCCAACGAGGGTGGCGCCGGTCGCGCGGTGCTCATCACGCGCATGCTCTCCAAGGGCGTTCACGTGCTGACCGAGGCCAAGGTGACCGAGATTACCGAGGACACTATCAGCTACGAAAAGGACGGCGAGGTCCACACCATCACCGGTGCCGATACGCTGGTGCTTGCCATGGGCTATCGTCCCAATACCAAGTTGGCCGACGACCTTGCCGCTGCCGGCGTTACCACCCACGTGCTGGGTGACGCCCAGAAGTGCGGCAACATCCGCGATGCCATCGGCGATGGCTACAAGGTTGCCTGCGAGCTCTAGTCAACCCTTTGTGCGTGGGGGACAGGTGTCTCTGCGCCATCCGATAGCAAAACAGCGGCGGCGTCCCGGATTTCGGGATGCCGCCGCTTGCTCTTGTGATCCTGGCGACGCGAGCGCGCCCTATTTCACCGCAAAGATAGGGGATGCGATAGTATTACGGGTGATATTCGACAAACCGTGGGCTTCATCCGAGGGCTTTATGGAACAACACCAGCATTATCAGAGCCTGCAAGATCAGGCATACAACGCATTGCGCTCCAAGATCATCTATGCCGAGCTCAGGCCCGGCACGCGCCTTTCGGCGATTGGTCTGGAAAAGGAGACGGGAATCGGGCGCACGCCCATTCGCGAGTCTTTTGTGCGCTTGCGTGAGCAGGAACTGGTGGAAACGCGTCCCAAAAGCGGCACCTATGTCTCAAAAATCAGCATGGAGCGCGCCGAGAACGCCTGTTTCTTGCGCGAGAAACTCGAGAGAAGCGTGCTTATTAAATGCTGTTCGGCCGCCTCGCCCGAGCAAAAGCATCGGCTTGAGCAGATTCTTGCCGAGTCCGAGTCGCTCGACCATAGCGAAACACGTCGTTTCTTTGACCTGGACAACCTGTTCCATGAGACGTGTTTTGAGATTGCCGGCCGCCACATGCTGTGGGATTGGATGAAGAGCGTCAACACGCATTTTGAGCGATACAACTGGTTGCGTATGGTGTCGCAGGATTTGGATTGGGAGCCGATTCGTCGGCAGCATCGCCGGATTCTCGAGGCCATTAAGAGGGGCGATACCGACGCGGCGAGCTATCTGGCAGAGACGCACTTGCACCTGATGCCCGAAGAGCAAGGTCCGGTTATCGCCTTGCATCCCGACTATTTTGAGCTGCCTAAAGACTCGGCTATCTAGCCCATTATCGCATCTGCTCGAGACGCAAAAACGATGCTGCTCACCTACAGCGTTTTGCAACCGAGATTATTAAAAATGCCTAAAATGGCTCAGACTGTCGACAATGGGGAAACGGGGTGCGCTATGGCGCAGATGAGAATCAAGGACATTGCCGCCGAGGCGGGCGTGAGCCCGGCCACGGTCTCGCGCTATCTCAACAACCGCCCCGGGCAAATGACCGAGGAAACCCGTGCTCGCATTGCCGAGGTCATCGAGCGCACCGGCTATCGCCCGCGTGCGGCCGCGCGCAATCTGCGCAGCTCGCGTACCAACCTCATCGGCGTGATCCTGGCCGACATCGCCAACCCGTTCTCCAGCGCTATGCTCGAGGGCCTTTCCGCCAGTGCCGCCGCGCGCGGCTGCTCGCTCATGACGGCCATTAGTGGCAACGACCCCGCAAAGGAAGCAGAGTCGCTCACCAGACTTATCGATGCCGGTGTGGACGGCCTGGTCGTCAACACCTGCGGTGGTAACGACGAGGCCATTGCCGCTGCCGCGGGGCGCCTACCCGTTGCACTGCTCGACCGCGACGTTGCCGACGGTGGCATCGATCTGGTGACCTCCAACAACCGCGAGCTGGTTGCCGGTCTTGTAGACGCCTTGGCTGCTGCGGGCAGCGAGCGCCTGTGCCTGCTCACCGAGGCAAGTGACGACAGCCCCGTCCGTCGCGAGCGCGCCGAGGCGTTTGCCGACGAGCTTTCGCGCCGCGGACTTGCGGGCGAGGTTGTCACCCTGGCCGACGGGGGCGCCACGGGCGTCAGCCGCCTGGACGAGACCATCCGCGACTATGCGGGCAAAAAACTCGGCCTCATTGCCGTCAACGGCCTGGTCTTCCTGCGTCTGACCGAGGCGCTGGCGCAGTTAGGACCCTCGCTGCCGGCGGGGCTCAAGATCGCGACGTTTGACGATTACCCCTGGAACCACGTGCTCTTTGGCGGTGTGACCACGGCCGCGCAGGACACCCTCACCATTGCCGAGCGTGTGGTCGAGCGCCTGTCCGAGCGCATCGACGTTGTTACCACCACCGTGGGCGAGGCCGCAAAGCTGGCGCCCAAG
>CABUWR010000015.1 GCA_902495265.1 uncultured Collinsella sp.
GGGCGACCGATTCCCCGCCGCTCTCGGCGCGGGCGTCGGCATATCGAAGCGTTGTGAGGGCGGTGCGAATCGCGCGACCATTGCGGGCAGTCGCTCGTTGCTCAAAGGCCTCCATCAGCTGTTCCGGCGCAAGGCCGAGCTTTGAGATCGCCGAATCGGCAATGGGCATGCCGTCGGCAAAACCAGTTTGCAGCAGGCAATCTGTGGCCGTTTGGATGGGCGGCGTTACCGATATGCCGGCTCTGTGTATTGCTCCGGCCGGCTCAATCTGGTGCCGCTGAATATGCGCGCCCGGACGAGCCGACGGCTTTGTCGAGCTGCAGGCATGCACGACATTCAGGTGTCGCCACGAGACCTCGAGCCCCAGCAGGCAGGCAGCCGAAAACGCGCAGAACGTCCAATCGGGGTGGATGATCGCAAGGGCGCGAATAATCTCGCAATGACGCTGCGCCCGGTTGAGCTCACCCCAGCGTATTTTGCGCGCGAACAATCCCGGCATGGGGGAGACGACCATGTCGCCGATGCGCCGCAGGAGCGCTTTTCGGATCGCCGCGCTCGGGGGAAATCAGACAGCGCCCCTCTTGTTCGGCTTGGGTGAGCAGTTGGTCGATGAGTTGGTCATTGCAATGGGTCATGAGCTACCGCCTCCTTTTGGTTAGCAAAAACGTATCAGCCGGAACTTGCCGCTCAACTGACCAAAAGCTGACCAAAATCTAACCATGCAGGTAGATGGCCTGGTTTTGACGTCATTTTTTGAAGCTGAATCGGTGGGCGGTAATCGGCACCCGTGAACGGTAGCTAGATATGAAGCCTTGGTAAGTTTAGGGACGTTTACTTTTCCGAAAAAGAGCAATCTATCTGCTGTTTTGTGTTTCTTGATCGCATATTTGAAGGCATGTGATAAAGGCGGCGGATCGTCGTCTGTGCCGGCGGAAGCTGTGACCCGGAATTGCCGCTTGGAATGGGACGCGCTTTCCGGAACAGCCCTCAACCGGAAACTGTGACCCAGATTTCGGCCCCAGGGTGGGATGCCGTTTCCGGATCGGGCCTCAAACGGAAATTGCATCCCGGAACGAGCGCTCAGAGCGGGATGAACTTTCCCAACGGGGCCGCAGGCGGAAATTGCGTCCCGGATTCAAGCCTCAGAACGGGACGCACTTTCCGGATGGCATGTTTGGCGGAAACTACGGCCCAGTTTTTGGCTCCAGAACGGGATACATTTTCCGGAACGGTCCACGTGCGGTGGTGTATCGACCCTTTTGCGTGCGCCGCTTGTCGAATTACGTTATAGCTAGCTATATTATAGGAAGGTATAATATAGCTAGCTATAACGTAAGGGAAGGATGGCCCTATGTTTATCGGAAGAACAGCGGAAATGTCCGAGCTCAATCGACTGTATGGCACGGGCTCCTTTGAGATGCCTGTGATTTACGGCCGCCGTCGTGTGGGTAAAACGCGCCTTATCACAGAGTTCATCCAAGGCAAGAAGGCTATTTACTTTCAAGCTCGTCGTACCAATGCGGAGGCAAACCTGCACGGCTTTAGCCAGGCGATACTCGCGGGTTCGGTTGGTGCTGCAGGCGTGTCGTTTCGTAGTTTTGACGAGGCGTTCGATGCATTGGCCACCATGGCTCGCACGGAACGTTTGATTGTCGTGATTGACGAGTATCCCTATCTCGCCCAATCGAATCCCGAGATCAGCTCGTTGCTGCAAGACAAGATCGATCACTTGTACAAAGAGACCAAGCTTATGCTTATCCTGTGCGGGTCGTCGCTTTCGTTTATGGAAGAGCAGGTGTTGGGCTACGAGAGTCCGCTATACGGTAGGCGTACGGCCCAGTTTAAGATCATGCCGCTCGATTTTACGACGACCCTCGGCCTGTGGCAGAGCATGGGTCGCGAAGATGCTGCGGTTTGCTATGGCATGACGGGCGGCATTCCTGCATATATCGAGAAAGTCGATCCTGCCGCACCGCTCAAGGACAACATCAAACGTCTTTTTCTTACGCCTACGGGCTATCTCTTTGAGGAGCCAAGTAACCTGCTATTGCAAGAGTGCCGCAATCCCGAGCAATATGATGCGATCGTGCAAGCAATTGCTCAGGGGCGCTCGAAGATCTCGGAGATTGCGAGCTCTACGGGAATCCCTGCGAGCAACGTAAAGAGCTATGTGGATAAGCTGGCGTCGCTTGGGATTGTCGAGCGCGAGCTGCCCCTAAACGAGACGAGCAATAAGCGAGCCGTGTATCTGCTGAGCGACCAGATGTTTAGGTTCTGGTACAAGTTTGTTCCGCAGAACATCGGGCTGATTCAAAACGATATGGCCGAGATGGCGTATAAGCGCATTGAGCCGCACGTATCGGATTACATGGGCACGGTCTTTGAGCTTATATGCAGACAATACGTGTACGAACTCGCGCGAGCGGGCCAGCTCGATGTGGTTCCGGCGAGCGTCGGGCGCTGGTGGGGGACGGATAATCGCACGCATACGCAGGAAGAAATCGACTTGATTGTTGACGATGGCGAGGGCACTGCACTGTTTGCGGAGTGCAAATGGCGCAATGAGCCGGTGGGCGAAGACGTGCTGCAAAAGCTCGTGCACCGAAGCGAGCTCTTTAGGCGGCAACGAAAAAGCTATGCGCTTTTCTCAAAAAGCGGCTTTACGCAGGGATGTCGGGATGCCGCAGAGAGTAGGGGAGACGTCAAGCTGATTTCGTTTGTCGAGATGTGCGAGCGGGATAACGCTGCTCGGGGGTAAAGCCTGTCCTCGAATGGCTGAAACGGGGCCCCTCTGTTGTCGTGCTAGCTGCCAGCGGAATGCCGGCGGAAAGCATGTCCCAGATTTTGGCTCTAGGGTGGGACGCCGTTTCCGAATCGGCTCTCAACCGGAAATTGCATCCCGGAATGAGCGCTCAGACTGGGACGCATTTTCCGGATCGGCCTTCAAGCGGAAACTGCGTCCCGGATTCTGGCTCCAGAGTGGGATGCCGTTTCCGGTTGAGGTCTCTGGCGGAAGCTGTATCCCGGAATCGAGCTTCAGAGTGGGACGTGCTTTCCCGTCAGGAGCTCAAGTGGAAACTACGTCCCGGATTCAAGCCTCGGAATGGGACGTGCTTTCCGGATGGGCTTCAAGCGGAAACTGTGTCCCAGAATCGACATGGCTTCAAGTGGAAAGCGCGTCTTAGAATACCGCGCCGGCGTTTTTGGCGGTTGTGGTGGGCAAGGGGGGCATCGCTTACACACGCGACGACGGCGTGGCGGCGATCCCCATGGCGGCACTTGGGGCGTAGTGTTTTTGCGGGGCGTCGGGCTTCCTTTACCGAAAATCCATTTGGTAAACCAGATGCTCGCGGATAGAATAAAGTTGACGGCAGCCCAAGTGGTGAAGAGCTGGGCAGCGCCGTTGCTTGGTCAAGAGGTCAATGCCTTAATGGCAGCGACTTGTTATGCTTCGAATGCTGCTTGAGTGCCTCGGATAGTTCGATAAGCGCCGTGAAGAGCGAGACCAAAGCAACCAAGAGCTCTGTGAGCTCTGATGGGCCCGGGATGACCTCTGATTCAAGTCACCGGGCCTCAATCTTTTTCATGCATTTGAATAGAGCGGGCGACTCTCTTGGGGCCGTCTGCATGGCGTGCGACCGGTGCATGGCATTGCGCCCCGCTTTCATGTCCGCACGGGCGCCTATCCTTACGGCAATGTAGCCGCCTATGTAGCAAGCGGCAGGCAACGGAGAAAGGCCCTAACCGTGTCAGCTGAAAAGATGCCGTGTATCTCGGCCATCGATACGACGAACTTTGCGCGCCAGATTGTGCTGGACTTTGAGTTTGCGCCGGTACCAAAGCAGCGCCAGCGCCGTGGACTGCGCAACGAGATTATCGAGGTCGGCGCTGTCAAGCTCGATTACCACGGCAACGTTATGGGCGAGTTCTCGCAGTTTGTGCAGACGCAATTTACCGAAGGCGTTGTGTTTCCCGTCCGCGAGCTTACGGGGATATCGGCTGTGGACACCGCGATGGCCGATCCGCTCTACGTGGTGATCAAAAGGCTCAGCGATTGGATCGGTCGCTACTCCGCCCAAGTGGTCTGTTGGAGCGGGGCGGACCGTCGACAGCTTTTGACCGAGTGCCAGGCAAAGCTCATCGACCTTTCCGCATTTCCTACGGACTGGGCCGACCTGCAGGCGTTTTACACCTCGATCATGGACGTTGGCAGCCACGGGCGCGTCTCTTTGAGCGACGCGGCGACGTGGTTTGGCATCGAGTTCGACGAGTCGACGGGCCACGCCCACAGTGCCCTAGCCGATGCCCGCGTGACCGCCAAGCTGCTCAAGCAGATGATGGAGGGGGACTATCACGTGAGTCCGCACGCCCAGGAAGTCCGCCAACGGTGGGGGATGGGCGAGCGAGCTCAGACGCGCCTTTCCAGCAAATGCCCCGAGCTGGGCGACCTGCTGCTGAAGCTGAAGGCAGAGGGGAGGTAGGAGGCTCATTTGGCGACAAGCGGACGGAATGGTTGCGCGAAGGATTCTAGGATCAGCAGCAGAAGACTGCGTTTGGGATCCTACTCAAGGACGCGCTGACACTCGCTGGGACCAAGCAGGTCAAGAGCGTGGACATCGAGATGGCTTCCATTATTGAAGAGCGGCTTGCTAACATGATTCGCTGAACAGATAGGCAGAGACCCGTGACGCTGTGTGCGTCATCGTGCACAATGAGGTGTATAGGCTGCCAGTGGCGAACTATCCCGACGAGGTTCTGAGCAACTGCATCACCTAGATTTTCGAATACTTCTACGAAGAGGGATTTGGCGGCGTAGAGCAATCTGATTTTACGCGTTTGCAGGAGGAAGCCGATATGGCAGACGAACTTGTTTTTAGTGCTGGCGAGATAGTTTACGCCATGCCTCAACTGCCCAAAGTTACATCTGTGCCGCTGAACGGTAGCGCCGTGCTGGTTGGTTTTAAGGACGCTCCCGATGGGGAGGAGGTCCTCTTTGATTTTGACCCTCAGGCTGAAAAGGCTACGAAGCTCGACTATGAACTTGCAGCCGTTAGCGGGCTCCTCACGGGCGCGTTGAATATCCTTTGGCAGAAAGACTTCAACCTAGAGGGTGCCAAAGAGTGGGGCGACGAGAAGGTTGGCAAATTCGTTCTTACGATTGCCAAGTCTGCGGGTATGACAAAGGCGGATGCAACTCTAGAAGACGCTATTCGCTTTCTAGAGAAAGAGTTTCCTCTTGCCACGGACAAGCTAACCGCTGAGTTTGGCGGCGGGCTCCAACATCATCTGCGGGATTTCTCGCACCACCCGAGCTTGGTTGGCCTTGCGTGTTCGATCCTCTCGCAATTCACGTGCAAAGGCTATGGTACCGATACGGCCGGCCGGTTTGTCGCCTTTGACCTGCCTGCCGCCGCCTTCGATCCCGACTGCCCTCTTGTAGGCAGGAACGTTCCAGAGAAGATCGCGTTTGGCACTCTGTTCTGGGCGATGCATCTCGTGAGCGACATGGCGGGGCCTAGTTCAAACCCCGGTAAGGGGACGGGTATTCCCGGCGTTGTGCTGTCCCTGCTAAAGGAGCTCTCCTCCCTGCCTGTTTTTCAAGACATGCAGATTGCCTATAAGGGCAAGGATATTCGCATTCAGCAATGGATCTCAAAGCTGTTTAACGGAACGGCGTTCAAAACCGAGGACGGCAAGCCCATTCGCTTCGACCTTCGGACGGAAGTCGGTCTTTTCGATCAAGCCTTAAGCCAGGTGCCAGCAGTCGTGGCCAACGAGGTTATCGTTCGTTGTCTCTACATGCTTTCAAGGCTCAAGGCCGAGCTAGAACGTTGCGAAGTGAGTGATGTCTCCGGCTTGCGCAAGCTCAAGGCTTCGCATTTCATGCCCTACAACAGCAGGGCCCTCACTCGCATGGTCACGGTTTCGAGTACTTCGTTCGTTCTGGCGAATCTGGCGACGGCGGCGGTCAGGGCGGGTATCGAATGCGAGGGGAACAAGGTCGTGTTCGCCCAGAAGTTCTTCTTGCGAATAAGCTACGTTGGAGTTGGACGCCTTGCGTTTGCCCTCCATGCCGACTGGGGCTATATGGCGGAGGAAATGTCCGAGGCTTGGACTGAGCGTGCCAGGCGCCGCCAGGATATTTTCGATGGATTCCACTTTTATAGCCTAGATAGAGAAACGACGAGGATTGCCTTCTCGCTGAAGCTTGCCGCCATCAACTACGACTGCGGGAACGAGAAGAACGAAGTGCGCAAAGGGCAAAAGAGGAGCTGGGCCCGCGCGTGGCAGGATTCGGTCACGGATGGCCTAGGCATTGATGCAGGCGGCTATTTTTTGAGCGAGGAAGATGCGTACGGAGCCCTTGAGGCTATTTCGCGGCAGCGAGGCGGCAAGGTGCGCGCTTTGCTGATCGCTCAGGAGCTGGTTGAGTTTCGCCCCTATTTCCAGATAGGAGATGAAGAGAAGAAGGAATACAAAGGTTTGAAGGGGAGCGGGGCTTGGGTTAAAGATGAATTTCCCAGGAGACAAGACGCGGTTGATTCGGATGCCATACGTTCCCTCGAGAAGCATCGCGGGACGCGCGCTCGTGAGCTTTCGGATACATTACCAAAGCTCTTGGTGGGCGGTGCCATTGCTGCGGCGGCGTTCGTAGGCGCAGGAGGGGTGGCTGCGGCATTCGCTTCGGATATCGCTGTCGGCATCTTCGGAGGCTCGTTTGTCGGCCTCCACGGAGCAGCGCTTGTCAATGCGAGCCTTGCCGCGGCTGGCGGCGGAGCCTTGGCCACCGGTGGCATGGGAATGGCCGGCGGGACTGCTTTGATTACGGGGAGCGGCGCCGCGCTTGGTCTTTTGGGATCGGGCGGCGTTGCTTTGGCGGCATCGATGGGGGAGAACTATGCGCAGTTCGTGCTCGTTGAATGTTCGAGGCTTCTTGCTTTTCTTGATGTGGCAACTGACCGCTGCCCGCATGAGGGGGCCGTTTTGGTGCGGAAGGCAGCCGAGGCCGTGCAGCGCAGCATCGCTGGTGTTGAGGAGGATGTCGAGAAGGAGAATGGAAAGGGGGATCGCAGGGATGGCAGGTTGCTCAAGCAGTTGAAGAAGGGGCTTGGGTATTTGTCTTCAACCCTTAAGCTGATCGAGAAGATGCAGGAGCGCCTTGGTGCCGCCGGTGAGAGTGAGTCGCTCAACAGCTTGCCGGCATCAAGTGATGAATAGGTTCGGGCAGTCTGGCTGCAATTCTATGCCATTAGCGCCCTCGCTCAAGCTGGCGTCATGCTTACCCATCTCTTTGTGGAACGTGATAAGTGTGTTAGCGGCTTGCTCGGTGTCTTTTTGAGTTGCCGACTAGTTCTCATCGAGCTCCTTCAGGCGGGAGAGACGACGGTTCAGAGTGTTATTCCCCTTCTTATTGGCGTTAATTACTTGCCTATCCATCTGTGCTAGACGGTAATTAGTTTTCAGTCCTTTGCTAGAATCATAGGCACATTTGTATTGCATCATGCAATCGCGGAGGTTCCCATGAAGTACGCCGACCTTATCGACGGAGAAGCAACCCCGAGCGAGCTCAGAAGCTTCCTCGTGGACGGCGAGAACGTGGCAGTAACCGTCCGCATTCCCAAGAACATGCGCGACGCCGCCAGGGAGGCGGCTGCTCTCAATGGCGTTAGCTTCACGTCTCTCGTAAAGACGAGCCTCATCGAGTATCTGTCCAAGAAGGAGAAGTAACGATGGCAGACAGCGACGATCTCATCAAGGCCGTTGGCGCTAATATTCAGGAGAAGGCATCCCTTATCTGGAGCGCTGCCGACACCCTGCGCGGTCCCTACAAGCCGCATGAGTACGGCCTGGTTATCCTTCCTATGACCGTCATCAAGCGCTTTCATGATTGTCTCGCTCCCACACACGATGCTGTTCTCGCCGCTGCTGAGAAATACAAGACGCTTGCCGTGAAGGACGGCTTTCTGCGCGAAGCCTCTGGTTACCCCTTTTACAACACCTCTAAGTTCACCTTCGAGACACTTAAGGCCGACCCAGAGAACATCGAGGATAACTTCAAGGACTACATCAACGGGTTCTCGGACAACGTGCAGGACATCCTGGCGCGCATGAAGTTCGCCGACCAGATCGAACGCCTCTCCGACCCGGATGCCCCACTGCTCTACCAGATTATCTGCGACTTCTGCAAGCCGCAGGCCGATATGTCTCCCGATAAAATCCGTGCGGTGGATATGGGCTATATCTTCGAAAATCTCATCCAGCGCTTCTCTGAGTCTTACGACGAGGATGCTGGCGCCCACTTTACGAGCCGCGACATCGTGTACCTTATGACCGACCTGCTCATCCAGGCGGACTCGCACGTCTTTGAAGGCGATCGCATCACCAAGACGGTCTACGATCAGACCATGGGCACCTCGCAGATGCTCGGTTGCACCGAGGAACGCCTACGCCAGCTCGACGCCGATGCTCATGTGACCTGCTACGGCCAGGAGTTCAACCCGTTCACCTTCGGCATCGCGAAGGCGAGCGCGCTCATTCGCGGTGAGGACGACGCTAACATGCGCTTTGGTGATACCCTGTCCGCCGACAAGTTCGAGGGCTTCAAGTTCGACTACTGCATCTCCAACCCTCCGTTCGGAGACCCGTGGAACCCACAGGCCGCTGCGGTGGAGAAGGAGTTCAAGACCGCCGGCGGCGGGCGCTTCCCGGTTGAGAAACTCCCAGCCAAGGGCGACGGCCAGATGCTCTTCGTGCTCAACGGGCTGTCGAAGCTCAAGGACGATGGTGTGATGGCAATCATCCAAGACGCCAGCCCGCTCTACAAAGGCAAACCCGGCAGCGGCGAGGACGGCATCCGCCGCTACGTGCTGGAGAACGACTGGCTCGACGCCATCGTGCAGCTGCCCTGCGACTCGTTCTACAACACCGGCATTGCTACATACGTGTGGCTCTTCAGCAAGGCGAAGGCGCCCGAGCATCGTGACCACGTGCTGCTCATCGACGCCTCCCAGTGCTTCGAGAAGCGCCGCAAGGGCATCGGCGACAAGAAGAATGACATCACCAAATCCTGCCGCGATCTTATCGTCCGGGCGTATTCCGAGTACCGCGACGGTACCTGGACTGGCGAAGGGTCCAACGGACAGGAGGTCTCTGTCGAGGCGCGTCTGATGGAGACGGTCGAGTTCGGCTTTAACCGCGTGACCGTGGAGAGTCCCGTCGTCGATGAGAGCGGGGAGCCCGTCCTCAACAAGCACGGGAAGATGCAAGCCGACAAGGCAAAGGCCGACACTGAGGACATTCCCCTTAACCAGGACATCGACGCCTATATCGAGCGCGAGGTGCGCCCGTACAACAAATACGCTTGGGTGGACAAGAAGAAGACCAAGGTGGGCTATACCATTCCATTCACGCGCGTGTTCTACAAGTACGCCGAGCTCGAACCTGCTGACGAGATCGCCAAGCGCATCCTCGAGCACGAGAAGACGCTTGAGAAGAGCCTCGAGGCGCTCTTCGGCGAGGTGCGCTAGCGATGCGGGAGATGAAGGTTAATGGTGTCGAGTGGCTCGGCGAGGTGCCCGCGGGATGGACTTTTGCACCGTTCAAACGACTGTATTCACAGGTCTCCATCACAAATTGCGAGAGCGAAGAGCTCCTTTCGGTCTACTTGAATCGTGGAGTTATCCGCTATGTGGACTCTGATGGGGTGCAGGTGCATAAGCCAAGCAAATCTTTGTTGAAGTATCAGCTGGTTCGTCCGGGCAATTTTGTTCTAAACAACCAACAAGCATGGCGTGGATCCGTTGGGATATCTATTTACCGCGGAATAGTCAGCCCCGCTTACTATGTTCTCGAGAAAAACACAAGCAATATAGATGATCGTTTCGCTAATTATCTATTTAGAGGTCCTTTTGTGCAGGTGCTTGAACTGTGCAGTCGAGGGGTCGGCACAATCCAAAGAAATATTTCACTTGTTGAGCTAAAGTCGGAAATGGTGCCTCTGCCGCCCCTCGACGAGCAGCGCCGTATCGCGGACTTCCTGGACGAGAGGTGCGGCGAGATCGACCGCGCCGTCTTCGCCGCCGAGCGGTCTATCGAGGAGCTGAACCTGTATCGCTCTGCACGTTTGGAAGAGATGATTACCAGAGTTTCGCACGAAGCGCCGCGGGAGAAACTCAAATACGTGCTGAAGGAGTCTAAGGATAAATCTCCTGACGGAATCGGAGAGCCGCTGTCAATTACGATCGCTCGTGGAGTGCTTCGTTCTATTGAACTGGCCATACCGAATCCGACATCAAGCCTTGTTGGTGCCAAAATTGTCCATGCTGGCGACCTGGTCTTCAATAAGCTAAAGGCGTATTACGGCGTGATGTACGTGTCGCCTTACAACGGCTTGATTAGCCCGGAATATGCCGTTTATCAGGCCATCGATATGGAGAGAACCTCACTGAAATATCTTGAGTACGTATTCCATACAGCAGCAGTGATTGATGAATTTATAATTCGCATCTCTGGTGTTGCGGATGGTTTCAGGCGCTTGTATACAAGCGATCTGTTTGACATAGCGGTGCCAGTGCCTTCTATCGAGGTGCAGCAGCGTATCGTGGCGGAACTGGATGACCTGTATGCTTCCATTGCCGAGTCGATAGGGGCCAAGCAGGCTATCATTGCCGACCTCAAAGCATACAAGCAGTCGCTCATTTACGAGGCCGTCACCGGAAAGCGGGAGGTGTAGCCAATGGGTGATTCCTATCGTCTCCCTCGCATCGTGTTGGAAGCGTCATCGTCAAAAACGTGGGATGCCGCTATCTCCGAATGGCACGTGACGGGATGCCGTGACAATGGGGACGCTTCTGGCGATTGTCTTTGCGGACACGAGGGCATTAGGTATGAGTTCACTATCAAAAACTCTGTCAACGGGAACGAGCTCTCACCAATAGGCTCAACCTGCATCCTGAAGTTCGAAAACGATGAGCTCAAGAACGAGGTTGAAGGTTGGAGAGCGGCAATCAAGTTGCTGGAGGCCCTCGAGGCAAGAAGGCCGGACGTACGACTCGACGGCATGAACAGGGACCTGTTCTCTCGATGTCTCTACGCCTTCCTTTACGAGAAAGGTGCTTTTCCGCCCAACAGGTACAACGGTTACGACGGCCGAAACGATTACGAGTTCATGGTGGATATGTTCAACAAGAGGACGGCACCGACAGAAAAGCAGCGCGCGAAGATGTACATGGTGCTAAACAAGAGCATATTTCCGTGGCTCGTTCTTTTCGGTCGTGAGCTGAGAGAGATGAGGCTGTAGCATGTCTGCGCAGACAAAGGAAAAGAACCTCGAGCAGGACATAGAGTCGTTCCTCTGCTCGCCTGCGGGCGGTTTCCTTAAGTGCGACGATAAACATTCGCTCCTCTACGTCGAGGACGGCACCTATCAGATGGTCGGCGGCGGCTACATGGAACACCGCGACCGCGCGCTCGACGCTACGACTCTGGTCAACTTTATCCAGACGACGCAGCCCAAGGCTTGGGAGCGCTTCGAGCGCATGTGCAACTCCGATTCCACGGCGAAGTTCGCCAAAGTCTTCAACGACGCCGTCGACCGCCTAGGCATGGTTGCAGTGCTCAAACACGGCTTCAAGCACCGAGGAATTCCGTTCAAAGTTGTATTCTTCAAGCCGGAGAGCGGTCTTAACGAAAGCGCCGCCGATCGCTATGCCAAGAACGTTTGCCGCTGCATCCGCCAGTTCCACTTCGCCGAGACGGGCAACCAGACCATCGACATGGTCCTGGACGTGAACGGCATCCCCCTGGTGGGCATAGAGCTCAAGGACCAGTTCACCGGCCAAGACGTCGAGAACGCCATGCGCCAGTGGCGCGAGGACCGCGATCCACGGTGTCGCTGTCTCAAGTTCAACGCGCGCATGCTGGCATTTTTCGCCGTCGATCTCGAAAATGTCTACATGACCACCAAGCTGGAGGGCGCGAAGACCTTCTTCCTGCCGTTCAACCAGGGCTCCGCCGGGGCGGGAAACGACGGCGGCGCCGGCAACCCCGCAAATCCCGACGGTTATGCCACGAGTCACTTGTGGGAGGTCGCCCTGCAGAAGGACAGCCTGCTCGATATCGTCAACAAGTTCCTTCACCTGGAGGTCAAGGAAGAGACAGAGCTCGATGCGCGCGGCAACGAGGTGAAGCGTAAGAAGGAGCGCATCATCTTCCCCCGTTACCACCAGCTCGACTCCGTGCGTAAGGTCATCGCCGACGTGCGCGCGAACGGGACGGGCAAGAACTACCTCGTGCAGCATTCGGCGGGGTCGGGCAAGTCTAACAGCATCGCCTGGACGGCCTATCGCCTTGCATCCCTCTTTGTGGATGACACCCCGCTGTTCGACTCCGTGGTCGTCGTCACCGACCGTCGCGTTCTCGACAGCCAGCTGCAGGAGACCATCTCGGGCTTCGACCACGCCATCGGCTCGGTCGTGACCATCGGCAAGGACAAGACCTCGGCCGACCTGCGGGACGCCATCAACGGCGGCGCTCGTCTCATCGTCTCGACCCTGCAAAAGTTCCCCGTGATTTACGAGCAGGTCGAGAGCAAGGGCAAGCGCTTCGCCATCATCGTCGACGAGGCGCACTCGTCCCAGACGGGAACGAGCGCGCTCAAGCTCAAGAGCGCCCTTGCCGACAAGCGCGACGCGCTCGAGGAGTACGCTGAGATCGAGGCGGAAGCCGAGGACGCCGCAGCCGATTGGGAGGACCAGCTCGCCGACGAGCTCGCGAGCCACGGCCGTCACAAGAACCTGACCTTCGTTGCCTTTACCGCCACGCCAAAGGAACAGACGCTCGAGATCTTCGGCGATGAGTGGCCTGACGGGTCCTTCCACCCGTTCCACGTCTACTCGATGCGCCAGGCGATAGAGGAGGGCTTCATTATGGACCCCCTCGCCAACTACGTGAGTTATTCGGAGGCCGTCGAGCTCGCGCGCACGGTCCCCGACAACCCCGATGTGCCCAGCAGCCCCACGCTCAAGCTGCTCCGCAAGTACAAGGAGCTGCATCCCTACGCTCTCGGTCAGAAGGCCGAGCTCATCGTGGAGACGTTCCGCAACGTTACGCGCACCAAGATCCGCGGCAAGGGCAAGATGATGGTGGTCACTGCCTCGCGCCTCGCGACGGTTCGCTACTACCACGAGATCAAGCGCTACATGCAGAAGAAGGGCTACGACGACATCGAGGTGCTGGTGGCGTTCTCGGGTGCCATCAGCGACCCCGTGAATGGCCCCAACGGTCCCGAGTACACCGAGCCGTCTATCAACGTCGGCCACGATGGGCAACGTGTCGCCGAGAGCCAAACGAAGGCCGAGTTCCACAACTATGGTGACGTGCTCGTTGTCGCCGAGAAGTACCAGACGGGCTTCGATGAGCCTCTGCTTCACACGCTGGTGGTGGACAAGAAGCTCAAGGACGTGAAGGCGGTTCAGACGCTCTGCCGCGTCAACCGTATCCATCCGGACAAGGAGGACACCTACATCCTCGACTTCGTGAACAAGCCCGAGGATATCCAGAAGGCGTTCGAGCGCTTCTATGCCGAGACGTCGCTTTCCGAGCAGATCAACACCGACCTCCTCTATCAGGTGCAGACCGACATTCGCGGCTACAAGCTCTACGACGAGGACGACATCGAGGCCGCGGCCGAGATTGTCTTCACGGATGACAAGGGTAAGCCGCAGGGCAACGTGCAGGGCAAGCTTGCTGCCGTTTTGAAGCCTGCGGTCTCGCGCTACAACGAGCTGGATGACGACTCGCGCTATCAGGTGCGTCGTAAGGTGCGTAGCTTCTGCAAGTGGTACACCTACATCACCCAGATTGTTCGCATGTTCGATCGCGACCTGCACAAGGAGTACGTGTATCTGAGCTATCTGCGCCACCTCCTCAAGGTCGAGAAGATCCCCGTCGAGGCGGTGGACGACAAGGTCGAGATGCGCTTCTACAAGCTCAAGCAAGAGTTCGAGGGCAGCATTTCGCTTGAGCCTGGCGGCGGCGTGCTCGATCCCGGTGGCGCAGCCAAGACC
>CABUWR010000016.1 GCA_902495265.1 uncultured Collinsella sp.
CCCCAAATCTCGTGCAGGATAAACTGGTGCGTTAGTACCTTGTCGGCGTTATGTGCCAGCAGGCACAAGAGCTTGTACTCAATCGGCGTCAGATGCAGCTCCTCGCCATCCATCGTGGCAATGCCGGCATCAAAGTCGATATACAGCTCACCGGTATCGAACGAGCCCTCGGAGGCAACGCCGCCCGTTTGCGCATACGAAAGACGCCTGAGCGTCGTGCGAATGCGCGCGAGCAACTCCTCGACCGAAAACGGCTTGGTCAGGTAGTCGTCGGCGCCAGCATCGAGCGCACGGATCTTGTCCGCATCCTCGCTGCGTGCCGAGACCACAATGATCGGCATGCCCGACCATGCGCGCACCGACTCCACCACCTTGACGCCGTCCATATCGGGCAGGCCCAAATCGAGCAGCACGATGCCCGGCGCCTGCGATGAGGCGGCGGCGATGGCAGCATGGGCGGTCTCCACGGCCATATGACGCAAGCCGTGCGCCTCGAGCGCAGCAACGATAAGGTTGCGGACGGCGGGATCGTCCTCGACAACCAAGATAAGCGGTTTTACGGCAGAGTTCGGCACGGCGCTACTCCTTATCAAACGAAACATCGGCGACGGGAAGCTCAATCGTAAAGACCGAGCCGTGCGGGTCCGCCGCGGCAACCTCTATGCTACCGCCATGCGCCAACGCAATGGAGCGGCAGAGCGAAAGACCCAGGCCCACGCTGCGGTGGCTGTCGGCCAGACCATGGTTGGCGGTGTAGAACGACTCAAAGATTCGCTCGCGGTCCTCGGGCGCAATGCCCGGGCCGTCATCGGCTACCGAGCACGTCACGCATCCGTCGTCAACGTTAATCGAAATCACGATATGCGAGCCTGCGGGCGTATAGGTGATGGCATTGTTCACCAGGTTCACCACGAGCTGTACCATCAGACGCGCGTCGACGTTAACGAGCGCCGGCTCATCGCACGCCACCACCTTAAGGTCGTGCTCGCGCACGGCCGGACTTACGTGGCGCAGCGCCTCCTCGACGATATCGTCCATGAGCTCGAGCGTAGTCGACAGATGCATGCCGCCGCCCTCGAGCTTGGTGATGGCAAGCAGGTTCTCGACGGTGGCGTTGAGCCATTGCGCATCCGAGCGAATGGACAGGAGCAGGCCGCGACGCGTCTGGGCGTCGAGCACGGCGGTGCCGGTCGAGCCCTGGTCGAGCAGCACATCGGCATTGCCCGAAATACTGGTGAGCGGCGTGCGCAGGTCGTGCGAAATGGAACGCAGCAGGTTGGCGCGCAGCTGCTCGTTTTTGGCGAGCACCGCCGCCTCCTCGCGGGCCTCCATGGCACGGGCGCGGTCGAGTGCCAGCTCGCCTTCGCTCACGATGGCATCGGCAAGTGTCCGCTCCTCGTGCGTCAGCACGTCGGGCTCGGCAACGATAGCCAGCACGCCCACCACCGAGGCGGGGTCGCCCGAGCGCACGAAGCCGTCGCCCGTGCGAACCGTCAGGTAGATGCCATAAAACGCCGAGCCGCCATAGGTGGCATCGAGCGGCGTACCAACATAGGCGGACGCCGAGAGCCGCGGCGGCATCTGCGGCGCCAGCTCGTGCACCGGCGCGGCATCGCCCACGGCCGTGTACGTCGCACGCGGCAGCAGGTCATCGCCCTCGGCGTCGGCGCCGTACCACACGACCGGACAGCCCGAAAGACGCGCCAGCTGCGTTGCCATGGCGTGAACGATCTGCTGTTCGTCGGCGCAGCGCTGCAACATGCGGTTGGTCTCGAGCACCATATGCGTGCGGCGGTCGCTGGCAGCGGCCTGTGCCAAGGCGCGGCGCAGGGCCAACGCAATCGAGCTCGACACAAGCGAGACCACGAACATGATGAAGAACATGCCGGGATAGACGCGGTCGATAAGCGACAGCGAGTAGCGCGGGTCGATAAACAAGAAGTTGTAGAGCGCCACGGCGGCAGCCGAGCTCAGCAAGCAATACAGGCGACTCCAAGTAAAGAATGCGCACAGCTGAACGGCGAACACATAGACGATCATGATGCTCGGCGCGAGACCCGGATGGTCGAGCAACGCGCCCACAATCGTCGCCGCGACCAGCAGCCCCACCGATACACAGGCGTCATACAGAGGGCCGCGGCGCGTCAGCGTTGTGCGCCGCCACCAAAAGCTATCGGCAATATCGCCGTCCGTACGGACGTCCATCAGTGCCCCGCCCCTCTCTCAAAAACAAAAACCACCACAAAGGGACAGGCACCTTTGTGGTGGTTTTCCCTCGTGGTGGTTCTAAGTGTAAAGCCTTCTACGACCGGCAGCCGCTAGACAAACAGCACGTGCGCGAGCAGGGCACACACGCACACCGCTCCAAATACCAGTGCCCCGATCGAAATTACGCGGTCGGCCATGTCCATGTTGGCACGATTCGTCAAAAACCGATCTTCGGCGGCGTCGGCGCGTGCCTCACGTACCAGCTCGGCAACCACCTCGCGGCCATCAAGCATCTTTGCATCCATGTTTGCCTCCCCGGTCTCAATCTTGTCCATCGAAAACCAACTCCGTGCAACCCGTCGGCGCCTACGGCCGCTCGTTGGGGGCCAGGCGCTGCATCTTGTTCACGGCCTTGAACTTGGTGAACAGCGGCACGTACTCAAAGCTCACGTTGGAGTTCTCCAGGCCGTACCAACGTGCGGGCGTGCCGGCGGCGCGGCGGATGATGTACTTGAGCGTGATGGCCGTGCGCTCGCTGGGCTCCACGTCGCTCTCGGGCGCCAGAAGCTTACGGATCAGGACGAACTTGAACGTACCGATGTTACCCGGATCCTTGTAGACCGAGTAGTCATGCGTCTGCGGCGGCAGCTCGCCGGTGGCAGCCAGGTCCTGAACAACCTGACGCAGGTAGGCATTGACGCGCTGGTTGATCTTGTAGCCCAGGTACAGATGCACGCGGAACACGTAGTCGGTGCCGAACGTCTCGACCGAATAGGCAAAGGTGTGCGGTTCGTCCATGGTCTCGACGTTCACAAACCACCAGGCGTGGGCACGCTTGGGATGCTTGTCCAAGATCGAGTAGACGATATCGCGGTCGATGTAGTCGGTATGGGTGTCCTTGGTCAGGTACACGATGTTGTCGCTCATGCGCTCGTAACGGTCGTCGTCGCGCAGGCGCTTGAGCTGCGGCAGGTAGCTACGCAGCGGCAGCAGCGTAAACTGGCGCTGCTCGACCGCCGTGCCGTTGTACCAGCACACCATAATGCCCATGATGAGTGCAGCCATGAGGATGGTGAAGTAGCCGCCGTGGAAGAACTTGGTAAGCGAGCTCACGAAGAAGAAGCCTTCGAGCAAAAGGAAGAAGGCCGCGAAGATCCACGGAGCAACCTTGAGCTTGCGCTCCTCGTGCAGGTAGAAGAAGAGCAGCAGCGTGGTGCACATCATAGTCAGCGTAATGGCAAGGCCGTAGGCGGCTTCCATATGCGCCGAATTCTGGAACAGCAGCACCACGATGACGCAGCCGACAAGCATGACGTTGTTGACCATGGGGATGTAGAGCTGGCCCTTGGTCTCGGCAGGGTAGAAGACCTGCATGTGCGGCATAAGGTCCAGGCGGCTGGCCTCGGACACCAGCGAGAATGCGCCGGTGATGAGCGCCTGCGAGGCAATGATGGCCGCGACGGTGGAAAGGCCGACGGCAAACGGGCGCAGGCCCGGGGCGAGCATCTGGTAGAACGGGTTGAGGTCGGCAATGCCCATGAGCTCGGGGTTGGCAGCGTTGTTCATAAGCCAAGCACCCTGGCCCATATAGGAAAGCAGCAGGCAGCACTTAACGAACGGCCAGGTGGCGTAGATGTTGCCGCGGCCGACGTGGCCCATGTCGGAGTAGAGCGCCTCGGCACCGGTAGTGGCGAGGAAGCAGCTGCCCAGAATCATGATGCCCGCGTGGTTGTTGGGGCTTAGCAAAAAGGCGATGCCGCGCACCGGGTTGAGGCACAGCAGCACGGCGGGGTGCTGGAAGACAAAGAACAGACCCGTGCCGCCCAGGAACAGAAACCACAGCGTCATGATGGGACCAAAGGCGTGACCAATCTTGGCCGTACCGATGCGCTGTACCAAGAAGAGCGCGATGATGATGGCGAGCGTAATGGCGACGACGCGGCCCTGGTCATCGCCCAGCACGGCATGGACCGCCGGGATGGTGCGCAGGCCCTCGATGGCCGTGGTAACGGTAACGGCCGGCGTCAGGATGCCGTCGGCGAGCAGCGCGGCGCCACCCAGCATGGCGGGGATGATAAGCCACTTGCCGCAGCGCTTGACCAGGCTGTACAGGGCAAAGATACCGCCCTCACCATGGTTATCGGCGCGCAGCGAGATGAGCACATACTTGATGGTGGTCAGCAGCGTGACCGTCCACACGACAAGGGAGAGCGCGCCGAGCACGAACTCCTCCGTGACGCTTCCGATGCCGCCGTTGCCGGCAACGAGCGCCTTGGTTACATACATGGGGCTGGTGCCGATATCGCCGTACACCACGCCTAGCGTGACGAGCATCGCCGAGATGCTCACAGGAATCGCAGCGTGCGAGGCTGCCTCCTTGGCCTTTTGTTCCATAAGCCGGTTTCCTCCCAACTTTAATGTTCGAAGGGATTATAGGCAATCGGCCCATGTTTTAATGCACTGTTTTCCCAGCTAGATAAAGATTTATACAGTCTTTAGGCTACCGCGGCGATATGGAATGTGACAAAGGGACTGCCCCCTTGTCACATTCGTCATTTTCCAAGCCAGTTTTTGAACCACCATTCCATGGATCGGCTCATCTCGGCCATAAAGGGACTCGTGTGCTTGCGGGTATAGATGTCCACGACGCGCTCCCCCACCTCGCGGGCATGCGGGCGAAACATCGCGTCCATCTCGGCCACCTGCGCGTCCATGGTCGCGGCATCCGCGCGGCAGTAGCGCTCCTCGTGCACCAGGTTCACCACGGGATGCGCAATGGCCGGACGCTCCTTACGGGGCGTGCCGATGATGAGCATCGACAGCGGCATGGTATAGGGCGGCAGATCGAGCAGCTCGGCAACTTCCTCGGCATTCTCGACGATATCGCCGATATAGCAGCTTCCCAGCCCCAAGGCCTCGGCGGCAACCACGGCGTTTTGCGCGGCGATCACGGCGTCCTGGGCCGCGATGGCAAAGTCGCCCAAACCCGGTGCACGGCGAGGTGCCTTACCCGTGCGCTCGACAAACTCGGGCTCAAAGCAGCCCACGTGCTCAAACAGATCGATCCACTTGGCATAATCGACCACAAATATTAGTGCCCAGGGCGCCTTGGCGATCATGGGCTGATGGTCGCACAGATCGGCCAGACGGTCCAGCGTAGCCTGCTCGCGAATGCTTACGATGGAATACATCATCATGGCGCCCGCCGACGGCGCGCGACTCGCCGCATGCAAAATTGCCGCCCGCTGCTCGTCGGTCACCGCTACGGGACGGTCGTTGTCGTCGCGCGCAAAGGCACGCGTAGACGAGCGATGCTCCAAGATGTCCAGCACCGCATTGCCCGTGGTCTCAACCGGATAACCGTTCGCATCCACGACCGCAGCTCCGTCGCCGCCCATGTCCGCCTTGCAAACCTGCTCGCTCATCGCCCTACCCTCGCCATTTCTTTAAGAAGCCTTTACGTTTCCGTGTAATTCCCGTCCATTATCGCGCAGGTCGCCACTACATTGCGCCACACCGCCGCACGTGCGCGTTAATATGGCTGGTTGTTGTGCGCAGCCACCAATTGCAGCGCATATCTTGGTAACAATCGGGTAAACCCCCGCTTTCGTAGGTTTTAGTTTGTGAGGAGTCTCAGCATGTTCGCTGCCGCCATCTCGCTCGTCGGTCTTGCGGCGACCGTCTACCTTGTCTTGCGCGAGGCCAAGGCCATTCGCGCTCAGTCGGGCACCGTCACCAAGGGCGCCTTCGCCTGGAGCGTCGCCTTTGGCCTGTTCCAGCTCTTTTTGACCGTCTGGGGCGCTATTGGCCTCGTCGCACAAAACGAGCCGCTCGCCTTTGTGATGCTCATCCTGACCAACGCCATCCTCACCGGCTGCGCCTGGGCCAGCATCGCCCGCGATCGCATCGCCCCGCGCGTCTTTGCGTTCGCCAAGCCCGACGCCCCCGCCCCCACCGGCAAGCTCGCCCGCCTGCGCGGCGCCTTTGTGGGCAAACCACTCGTCGCCGCCGTCCTGTGCCTGCTGCTCGCCGGCGTCTTTGCGCTGCTGGGCATGGAGGTCTCGTCCAACCACGACTTTACCTGGGTCTACCCCCTGTGCATCCTGCTCGAGTGGGCCATCATCACCGTGCTCATGGTCGGCCTGTTCTTCCTGTTCCAGCGCCACGGCGCAGCTCCCGCGGTCCTGGCCTTTGCCCTCTTTGTCCTGGGCATTGCCGAGTTCTTCGTCATCACGTTTAAATCCATGCCCATCCAGCCGGGCGACCTTTCGGCCATCTCCACCGCCGCTGCGGTCGCCGGCACCGGCTACACCTTCTCCATCTCGCTGTTCTGCGTGCTGTCCATGGGCTTTACCGCCATCGCCATGCTGCTATGCGAGTACGCCGGCCTGGTGGCACCGCACCGTCAGAAGGGCGCCGCCAACGCCAAGCGCATGCTGCTCACCAACCTGCTCGTCGCCGTGCTGTGCCTGGGCGGCGTGACCGCGCACGTCACGCTTATCGACTACTACAACACCCTCGGCATCACCGTCTACACCTGGCGCCCGCTCGAGAGCTACTGGCGCGAGGGCTACCTGCCCGCTTTCATTAGCGCAGCGCAGTCCATCAAGCCGCCCAAACCCGCCGACTACTCCGTCGACGATGCCAAGGCCACGCTCAAAAAGTACGCCAAGGCCTACGACAAGTCCGACGCGGCCAAGAGCGACGAGCGCGCCGCCGCAAAGGAGCAGTTCGACAGCGAGAAGCCCACGGTCATCGCCATCATGAACGAGACCTTCTCGGATCTGTCGATCTACCAGAACATGCGCGCCGGCTACGAAGGCCCGCAGTACTTTAAGAACCTGTCCAACTGCCTCAGCCGCGGCAAGCTCTACGTGAGCGCCTACGGCGGCGGCACCGCCAATACCGAGTTTGAGTTTATGACCGGCAACTCCATGGCCAACCTGGGCTCGGGCGTGTACCCCTACACCATCTACAACATGGAGACGACCGGGAACTTAGCCGAGCAGTTCAAGTCGCTCGGATATTCCACCACGGCTATGCACCCCAACCACGCCACCAACTGGAACCGCGAGAACGTCTACAAGGACTTTGGCTTTGACCAGTTCCTGTCCATCAACGACTTCCAGGGCGCCGATACCCTGCGCGGGATGGTGACCGACCAGGCTACCTACGACAAGATTCTTGAGCTGCTCGACCAGAACGCCGATCCTCAGTTTATCTTCGACGTGACCATGCAGAACCACTCGGGCTACGATACGGGCCTGCTGCCGGTCGACAAGCAGATGCATCTGAATATCGACACGACCGACCTGGACGCCAAGACCGTCGAGGACGGCACGCTGTCCGATGTCGACGAGTATGTCTCGTGCATCGAGCAGTCCGACCAGGCACTGCACTACTTCCTCAATGCTCTGAGCAAGCTCGACCGCAAGGTTGTCGTGGTGTTCTGGGGCGATCACCAGCCGTTCTTCCCGTCCAAGTTCAACGATAAGTGGTTTACCAACGAGGACGATGCCACCCACCAGGAGCGCTTGTGGCAGACCGACTACATCATCTGGGCCAACTACGACGTTGCCGGCTGCGACCAGACGAGCGAGGTCGACGACCTGTCCACCAACTACCTGTCCACCCAGCTGATGCAGCTGATCGGCGCACCGCTGACCGACTACCAGAAAGCGCACATGACGCTGCGCGAGTCGCTGCCCGCCATCAACTCGGTCGGCTACGAGGACGCCAGCCTGCGCTGGGCGCTCTCCTCCAACGTCACCGGTGACGACGCCGCCGCAGCAGCCGCCACCAAGGCGCGCGAGGATTACGCCAAGATGCAGTACTACGAGATGTTCCGCGATGGCAAGAACGTCTATACGGAGCACTTCCAGACCGAGGCCAACGAGACCGACCCCAACCTGGCACCGGGTACGACCAAGATCAAGTAGCGACTAGCTGCGAATTCATAACTGAAACGTCTGTCCGGGCGGAGGCATATAAGGTTCCCTGCTCGGACAGTCCTGCGCAAGACGGGGGCCACATTATGTGGCCTTCTTTGCGTGCGGAACTCGCGATGAACCTTACATACCTCCGCCCGGACAGACGCCTTGTTGTTGGAGCACGGCTTGTCATGGGGGTATCCGCTGAACATATATAAGTCGAAGGCCACGTTATGTGGCCTTCTTTGTTTGCGGAAAGTGTGTCCCGGAATTCTTGTCTGGAATGGGATGCAGTTTCCGCTTGGGGCCCGATTGGGAAAGTGCGTCCCGGTCTGGGCGCTCAAACTGGGATGGATTTTCCGGATGAGGGCTTGACGGAAAATGTGTCCCGTTCCGGGCGCTAATTGTGGGATGCAGTTTCCGCTTGCGGAGTCTCCACTCAACAGAAAACCCGGGTGGCCTGTTTTTTGGCTACCCGGGTTTTTGGGTTGTCGATATGTTCGACTGGCTACTAGTGGGTCTTGCGGCGCTTGATCAGCATGATGAGGGCTATCACTACGAGCGTTGCTCCCGCCGCTGCTGCGGTGGCGACTAGGGCGAATGTTTGGTCGCCGGTGTTTGCGAGGTTCTTCGCTGTGGTCGTAGTCTTGACCTTGGTGTCGGTCTTAGCTCCGTTGTCGGACTTGGGCTTGTCCGGGTTCGTCGGGGTCTCAGGAGTCTCGGGGTCCTTTGACCCTTCGGAATCGGTTGGGCCGGCGGTGTTTACCAGCGTATGGTCCAGGAACTTCTTGGCGCCCGCACTTGCCTGTGAGAACAGGCGGCGCGTGCGGATCGGGGTGGCGTTCACCGTTGTGGGCGCCGTCTCCTCGGCCTCGATATTCACGAGCGTCGTGCCGGTGTCGAGGCCCACGTCGTTGTATCCCACGTGGCAGTAATACTGCGCACCGTCATCGTCTGCGGTCAGGTCAATCTCGAGCTTTGAGGCCGTTCCAGCCGCGAGGTTGCCATCGGCACCCACGAGCTTAAACTCTGTCTCGCCGCGGCCCTTGCGGTACCACATATAGGTCGGTGCCAGCCCTGTTTCGCTATCGTCGGCACCGAGTTGCTTCACATGGCCAATCGCCGAGAGCGTCAGGTGGCTTCCCGCCGTGCGCTCAACCGAAGAGTCGTATCCAAGATCCGACCCCTCCGCAGCATCCGCCGCAGGTCCGCTCACGGTCATCGTCATGCCATCGGGCATGGTCTTGACCGTGATGATTGCCGAGCGAATACCTGTTTCGGTCGTGGATCCATTCTTAACGGCGGCGATGGCGAATCGATACTCCGTATTGGGCTGCAGCCCATCCCACTTGAGCGAGGTCTGCGTGTTGTCGGCAATCTTCCAGCTATTGACGACCGCATCCGCCGCATTGCTCTGCAGCATGCCCACGCCGTAGCTAAAGCCACTCTTGTTTGCGAGTACATCGTCCCAGCTAAACGTAACGCTGGTCGAATCGACGGCGTTTGCCGTAAAGCCCGTCACGGCCGGTGCCTCGGGCATCGCGACATCCTTGACGTCATAGCCCACGATCCAGAACTGATCGGTGTCCTTGGTGCCGAGTTTGTCGCCCGAGCCGTCCTCGAACTTGTTGACATCCACCGCGTTGACGCCCAGGCGCCACGCAAAGCCGTACTTATCCTTCGCGGCCTCGGGCAGGTTGTCGACGGTGCCGCCGTATTCGGTCGATTCACTCGAGGAGTTACCCGTAGTAAAGCCGGCGTTGGCACCAAAGCACAGGCCGCCAAACAACTCGTGCTTTGCGAGCTTCGCGCCCATGACAACGCTGCCGTTCAGCGTAAAGCCGTACTCAAACTCCTGTTCCTCGCCCTCCTCGACTTCGATGGTCTGCTCAATGCTCGCTCCCGACTGCGCGACGGCGCCGTTAAACCCATCGTGCGTGTAGGCGCGCGTTACGCCAGGCTTGCCCAGGCCAAAGGAATCCCCAACGGGAGTCTCGCCGTTGAGCGTCGTTTGATAGGTTCCGGGTTCTCCCGACCGGTTGGTCAAAAAGTAGCTGAGCGGCGTCATATTGTGCTGTTTGGCAATGCGGTCATAGGCCTCGACATTAACGACCGAGGTCTGCGCGCCGAGCGACACGGGCGCCGCCATCACGCCCTTGCCACCAGTTTCCTCATTTTCGATCTCATACTCGTAATAGACCATCGGAATCGTGTAGAGCACGGTCTTGTCACCCTCGCCGGCATGCGACTCATAGCTTACGCTTGCGCTGACCGTGCGCTCGCTCCGGTAGTCATAGCATCCCTCGGCGGCAAAATCGACTGAAGCATTCATCGCGACCAGGGGCGGACCGGTCTGCACCTCGACGGCAACGCCCAACTCGGCGCCAATGGTATAGCCCTGGGATGTCCCCGTGCCCTTTTCCTCTCCGTATGACGTGCCGCCCAACACCAGATAGCCGTATGCCTGCTCCAGATCCTCAACATAGGGCGCATCCTGCAGCACGGCAAGCACGCGCGGGTTGGTATAGACCTTGTAGCGGTCCTTGTACGTGATCTTGACGCTGTCGTTGTCGACATCGGGCAGCGCGAGCGAGATAAATGTGCCGTAGGTAGTGCCGCGACGGTTGCTCTCGCTAATCACCTGCTCCTCGCCGCGGCGCACCTTTCCGTTCTCGTCGAGCGAAAAATGCGAGGCGGTCATCCAATAGTAGTCATCGTTCTTGCGCAGGTCCTCGTCGCGGTGCTTGCCCACCACGGCGATAAAGCTCTCGTTATAGCGGTCCGAACCCGAGACGCTGCCCGCCTTGACGTCGCTGATCCACACCTGCTCTATACCCTTGTGGTCATGCTTGTTGCTGCTGTTGTATTGCTGACCGCTCATGCTCATGGTTCCGACCATGGACCCCAAGCCCTGAGCCCCGCTCTGTGCCGTGTTGCAGGCAAAGTCGCGGAACACATCGCCGCCCACGAGCACCTCGTCGACCGCCAGCTGCTCGGACAGGCCGTCAAGGTTGGCAGTGGCAAGGGCAATAGGCGCCAAGGTGCACGGATAGCGCTTATCCTGAGCGCTATCCTTCCATGCGCTGTTGGGCACATGCATCAGCCCATAGGAGGCGAGAAGCCCATCTCTGTATTCCTTGCAATCGGAAAGCTTGAACTCGCCAGACTCCGAGTCAAAATACGCGTAGCGGTACAGCGCGCCGTACAGCCCCTTGCTGCCGTCAGAAGCGCCGTAATCAAAAGCGCTGCGTTGCCAGTCATAGCCCGCAAGAATAAGGCCCGTGACGGTTTCACCCGTCTTCTTTCCTTCTTCATCGTAGGCGGCAAACGTGCCGAACGTCGCATTCGCAGCGACCATGGTCTTGCCGTTCGCGGAGAGGGAGATTGCGCCCGCGTCGCCCAGAGCATCGACATGGACGAGCGCACCCTTGGATGCATCCCACGAAAACAGCTCGCAATGCGTCGACTTATCAATATTCTTCTTGCCGTAGGGTGCCGAGACCACGATGGCGAGGTCATCGCAAAAATCGCGATCGAGGTCGCCGGCCGCTAGCGAAACGACAGGAGCTGACTGAAGCTGTGTCCAGGAGTCGTTCCCGCCCTTGTTGTGCGTGGTGTAGTCCGCGGCGTTACCGGCATCGATCTTGACGACGCTTTGCTTCCAGTTGCCGCCCTCCAAGTCATACATGTCGACTACAGCCTTGCGCACGCCGTTCTCGTCGACATAGCAGCCCGCGTAGACAAAAAGCTCGTCGACGCCGTCGCCATCGACATCGCCCGCCTCGACATCAAAGACGGCGTCGTGCTCTTGCAGGTAACCGGCATCCAGGTACTTAAAACGGCCTTCGTACATCATATTAGTGTTGACCGTCACCGGCAGGTGTGTGTCGAGAGTGCGCGTACGCCCGTTGCTAAACGAGTAGAGGACCAGCTCAACCTTTCCGGCGTATGACTTGCCGTCAATCGTCGTGGAGGAACTGTCGCCGTAGGCACGGAGCTCGGCAACGCGGCTCTTTTTGCCCGTGCTGGCGTCGCTGCAGAA
The DNA here is from genome assembly GCA_902495265.1 of uncultured Collinsella sp. GTDB lineage: Bacteria > Actinomycetota > Coriobacteriia > Coriobacteriales > Coriobacteriaceae > Collinsella. The sequence continues at coordinate 12,181 of CABUWR010000016.1, forward strand.
CTCAACACTCGTGGCGTGAATGCCCGAGAAACCGTTGTTGTCGTTGGCGAGTACTGTTGAGGACTCATTGTTGCTTAGGTACGACCAGGTGCCGCCACCGTAGTCGCTATGCTTGTAGAGATCGCTGTTCGTATCGAAGTTGTTGACGTTTTGCCAGAACTTTGCGGCGCCCCACACACTTCCATAGCCATCGGTGAGTTTGCTGCTGCCGCCAATGTCACCGCGCTCGACGTTCTCGAGCTTGTCGCGCAGAGTGTAGCGATTGCCATGGCTACCGTTAGCTGCCATATAGACCTCGCTGCGCGTGGCAAACGTCGTGGGGGTATCAGTGGAATAGGGGCCAACGGTATCGGCCGGAATGTCCTCGCTCGTGCCCAGACCCAGGGCTTGATAATCCTGCTCGGTCATATCGGTGATTGCGGGCGCGTCTGCCGCCTGGACAACCTGGGGCGTGGCCGTGAAGCAGGCGACGCTCGTGGCGATCAACGCAGCAAGCGCCGCCGTCCCAACAAGCGGGATTTTCGACAGCCTACGGATACGGGGGTGTGGAACGTACATGAGGGACCTCGCTTTATTCGAGTGGAGTGGACTCATTTTTGCAAATGATACATCCGATGCCCGATATCACGTGTCTCATTTTCGCCAACGGCGTGTCTCATTTTTGAGAATCCGAGATGCCGCGGAAATCTTATCCCAGCTCAAAGGCCATTTTTGGGATGTATTTTCCGTCGAGTGCCTCATCGGGAAACTGCATCCCATTTCAAGCGTCGATTCTGGGACGCACTTTCCCTTAGACCCTCAACCGGAAACCGCATCCCACTTTGAGCGCAAATTCCGGGATGCATTTTTCGAAAGCCTGCCCATCCGGAAAGCCCGTCCCACTTTGGACGCATCCGGGCACGGAACCATCGACCTATCAGGCCTCCCATCAATAAAGATGCGTCCTCCCGGACGGCGGGGCACGAAGTTCATCGCGAGTTCCGCACGCAAAGAAGGCCACTTAATGTGGCCTTCGTCTTGCGCAGGACTGTAGAGCAGGAAACCTTATATCCG
>CABUWR010000017.1 GCA_902495265.1 uncultured Collinsella sp.
GCGGGCTCGGTAGACTTCGAGCATGGGGGTGGGGTCGACGGTCAGGGCTCGCGTTGCGGCGTCCATTTCGAAGGAGACAGCACTCGATACTAAGTATTGGTGGGCCTTTGCGATCTCGGCGATGACGGGGGTTGCCGCTGCGAGCCAGCCCAGGCGCCAGCCGGTCATGGCCCAGGGCTTGGAGAAGCTCTCGATGACGACCGTCTGCTCGCGCAGCTCCGGGTGTCGCTGGGCGAAGCGCTCGTAGCCGTCCACATAGACGAGTCGGTTGTACACGTCGTCACAGACCACGTAGATGCCCGCCTGCTCCGCTACGCGCGCCACGGCGTCGAGCGAAGCCGCGTCGAGAATGCAGCCCGTAGGATTGTTGGGCGTGCAGATGACGATGGCCTTGGTCGCCGGCGTCACGCAAGCACGAAGCGCATCCTCGTCAATCTGAAATTGCGCAGGCTCCGTATCCAAAAAGACCGCCTTGGCGTGGTTGGTCACGACGATGCTTTCGTACAGGCCAAAGGCCGGCGTGGGGATAATGACCTCGTCGCCGGGGTTGAGCATAGCCATAAACGTAGCCGACAGGGCCTCGGTCGCACCGTCGGTTAGGATGACCTCGTCAGCAGAAAACGAAAGGCCCGCGTCACCCATATATGCGGATAGCGCCTCGCGCAGGGCAGGGCGACCGTTGTTGGGCGGATAATGCGTGTCGCCGCGGTCGAGTGCGGCGGTCACCTCGGCGCTAATCACGTCGGGCGTGGGAAAATCGGGCTCGCCGAGCGCAAGCGCAATGCATCCCGGATGCTGAGCGGCGAGCGCGTTGATTCGGCGGATGCCGGAGGGCTTGAGCGTGGCAAGCGAGGTATTCATGGGCAAGCGCATGGCGTTCCTTTCGTAAGGGTTGCACTAGGATAGCGCGGCGGGGCGCCGCCAGACGGTGTAACCTAAACGGAAACGGACTGGAAAGGAGGCGGCATGGAGACGACCGCACGCGGCGATGTGCCAAAAACACTGCATAACATCGCGTTTGTCAGCATTCCCGAGAGCGCCGATCTTGAGTTTTTGCTCTGGGATCTGCAGGATGCCATCGCCGCCTATGCTCAGCTTTCCGGCACCGCGCTCCCCCGTCCAGTCGACTTGAAGGCGAATAGCGACGATACTGCCGACGGCATCGTGCTCGCCGTTGAGGATACGCCCGTTGACGAGGCAGTGGCAGACATCGCCAAAGCGCTCGATCGCTTTGGCGATACGGGAACGCGCGTCTATGTCGTCGTTCAAGCCGCCTGCGAGCGAACCGAGGGGGCGTGCATGCTCATCGAGCGCTTGCGCCAAGCTTGCGAACTCCGTAGGTTAACGTGGTGCGGCGGCGTTATCGCCTGCACCGGCAGCGGCATCGCGGCGCTTCGCCATTCCCCGCGCATGGGACTCCTGCGTCGGCCTTTTTCCGAAGCGACGGATAAGCTGGTGGGCGCCGTGCGCATGGGGTGCTCGGTTGAACATGCGCAGCTGCTTGGCGGCAGCAATGCCGATAGCGTCGATGCCGACGGCATGGTGCGCGTCAAGCCCGCGCTGCCCGCACCGATCTGGCATGCCATCATGAAATGCCTCGGCACCCGCGCCCAATCAGATATCTAAATTACAGAGCGCCCCAGTCAACGGCCTCGCGCCAGCGCCCAACAAGGCGCTCTAGGCGCCATGCCGCATTGGCGGGACTTGTCGACGGCAGAACGATGGCCGGCAACCCGGTGCGTTCTTGTAGATAGCGCTTGTAGAGCCGACCTGCCGTGCCGCCGTTACAGACAACGACCTCGATAGGAGCTGCGCCGGTAATACGCTCGGCATGCGCCGGAACGACGTTTTTGATGCTAGCGTCACTCGAGCCCTTGATGTCGCAGCTCTCGATTACATCCCACAGGGCCACGCCGCCGTTCAGCAGCATGGAGCGCTTGGCGGCAATCGAGGCATCGAGCGTCGCGGGCTCACCGCTTGCCAAAGGATCGCCCTCGTTGGGCGGCACAGGCATACCGAGGCACGTGGCCATCACACGCCAAAAGCGATTCTGAGGGTTGCCGTAATAATAGGCATTGGCGCGCGAAAGCACCGAGGGAAACGACCCGAGCACCAAAACGCGCGAGTGGTGGTCGAACACAGGCTCAAACCCATGCTCAATATGTTGATAGCCCTCGTCCGGCGCTGCCATGATCTAGGCCCTCAGCAGATAACGCACCTCGTAGGGCGCAAGCTCTAGGGTACCCGTCAGCTCGACCGTGGGCGCATCGTCGGCAAGCAGGTCGACGAAGGAGCCGTTGAGTTCGCCGGCTCCAAAGGTATAGGGCTCGTTCACGGCATTGACCGCCACAAGCACCGTCGCGTCGTCGCAGGCGCGCTCAAACAGCAGCTGCTTGTTCTGGATCACCACGTTGCGATAGGTACCGTAGTTGAGAGCACAGGCAGCCGCGTCGTCGGCCGAGCGAAGGTGTGCGAGTTGCATGATGAACGCCGTCAGCTCGTTGGGCGCAGGCTCATCGAGCGCAGGGCGCAGCGCCCAGTCGCCATCGGGGCCGCCCTTTTCGCCGGCAATTCCCCACTCGCTGCCATAGTAGACGCACGGGATGCCTGGCATGCCAAAGAGCATGCCGTAGGCGGGACGCAGGCAGGACTTGTCCGTCAGAATGCTCGCCAGGCGCGGCACGTCGTGGTTGTCGACAAACGACAGCAGGTGCTTGCCACGATAGACGCACCAGGGGTCGCCGCCAAACTGACGGTGCAGCGAGTGGGCGATCTCGAACATGTTGACCGAATTAAAGCTGGAGTACAGGCCCTTGTAGCACTCGTAGCTGGTGCAGGAGTCGAGCATCTCGTCGTTGACGATCTGGTTGTAGTCGCCGTGGAGCGTCTCGCCGATCAGCACAAAATCGGGCTTGAGCTCGCGGGTAAAGGTATGCAGACGGCGCATAAAGTCGCGGTCGAGCATATAGGCGACGTCCAGGCGCAGGCCGTCGACGCCAAAGACGTCGGCCCAACGGCGCACGGACTCGAGCAGGTAATCGACCACAGAGGGATTTTGCAGGTTGAGCTTCACAAGCTCAAAATGGCCTTCCCAGCCCTCGTACCAAAAGCCGTCGCCATAGCAAGAATCGCCGTCAAAGCTAATGCGGAACCAATCCTTGTAGGGCGAGTCCCACTTGCGCTCCTGCACGTCGCGAAAGGCCCAAAAACCGCGGCCGACGTGGTTGAAGACGGCATCGAGCACCACGCGGATGCCATGGGCATGCAGTGTGTCGCACACGGCGGCAAAGTCGGCATCCCCACCCAAGCGACGGTCGATGTGGCGCAGGCTGCGCGTGTCGTAGCCATGACTATCGGACTCGAGCGGCGGATTGATGAGCACAGCGCCAATACCGAGTTTTTGCAGGTAGTCGGCCCATTGGGCGATTTTCATGATAGGAGCATCGGGGTTGGGCACGGCGTTAGCAGCCTGGGCGAGCTCATCCTCGGCAACGGGCGCGGCGTTTTCGCGCGGAGCTCCGCAAAAGCCCAGCGGATAGATCTGATAGAACGTCGTCTCGTATGCCCACATAGCAACCTCCCGGTAAGCTCAACACAACGACATCCATTGTATGCCCAGCTTGTATCCTCTCCCCCAAATAAAGTTGCGGTGGAATAGTTCCTGCTTGGGCCTTCAGAGGCCTTAAACAGGAACTATTCCACCGCAACTGATGAGGGGATATGGTTAGGCGACAGGTTTGGCGCGGCGTATGGCCGGGAACATCACCGTGATGGCGAGGATGACGCCCACGACGGCAATCGCCCCGCCCACAAAGCCGATCCAGGCGATACCGGGACCCGAAACCACGGCGCCGCCGATCGCGGTGCCCGTGCCGATACCCAGATTAAACAGGCCCGAGAAGATCGACATGGCGACGGCCGACGAGTCCGCCGGCGTGTACTTGATGAGCTCGGCCTGAAACGCCACGTTAAAGGCCGTGGCGCAGCAGCCCCACAGCGCGCAAACGCCAAGCACTGCCACGAGCGACGATGCGGCCGGCCCCATGAGCAGCAAAGCCACCGGCACGCCGGAGAGCGTGATAGCCAAAAACGGGAAGCGATGCCCATCGAACAGGCGGCCAAACAGCCAGCTTCCGAGCAGACCAGAGCAGCCAAACGCCGTCAGCGTCATAGTGATGGCGCTTGCGTCGACATGGGCGACCTGAGCCAGGAAAGGCTCGATATAGCTATAGCCAGCGTAATAGCCGGTCGCCATGAACACCGTAACGGCGTAGAGAGCAATGAGGAACGGATTCTTGAGCAGTTCGGGCAGCTGCTTGAGCGTAAAGCGCTCACCCGCCGACATGGCGGGAAACACGGTCGCCTGGTAGACAACCGCGACAGCAGACAGCGCTCCGACCACGGCGAACGTCATGCGCCAGCCCACGGCCAGGCCGATGGCGCGACCGAGGGGCAGGCCGAAGATCTGCGCGATGGACGAGCCCGTAGCAATCATGCTGATGGCGAGCGCCCCATGGCGGGTGTCGACCAGGCGCGAGGCCATAATCGAGGCGACCGACCAGAACACGGCATGTGCGCAAGCGACCACCAGGCGCGCGCAGACCAAGATGGGATAGGTCGGTGCCACGGCGGACAGGAGCTGGCCCAGCGAGAACACGGCAAGCACGCCCAGCAGCATCCTCTTGAACTCAAAACGCGAGGCAAACACCATGAGTGGCAATGACAGCAACATGACGCCCCAGGCATAAACCGAGATCATGATGCCGGCCTGAGCCTCGGTGAGCGAGAACGACGCGGCAATATCAGTCAGAAGGCCGATGGGCATGAACTCCGACGTGTTGAACACGAACGCGCAGCAGGTGAGCCCAATGAGCGGGAGCCACTGCCTGAATGCGATACCACCTTGCTTTGTTTGAGCCATATAGGAAAACCTCTCCGATTATCTTGAGCGGTGGGCGATTATAGCAATGAGAAGTCTATAAATGAGCAACAAATAATTCTTGGAAAACGATCGTTAACAGACGGCGCGCCAATTCTGCTTAGAAAGCAAGGTACGCAGGAACTCAATATCGAAAACGCGGCTTCATCTTCGGGCTATCGCGCCTGCTCGAATGCGCACAAGGACACCCCCATGAGCACGTCAATTTCGAGCCAACTCGCAACCGCACAATGAACTAGCAAAAGCAGCATATAAGCAAACGCCCCATAATAAAGTCCCTCATGTACAAGCGCCGTCACTGAAAGTACCGACGGCAGCGCCACACTCGAAACTACCCATCCAACAAGAACCTGGATAGCGTAACTTGCAACCAGATTCCATACCACCAGCAGCGTTGCCGGACGCGCGATTTCTCTGCAGGAGGAACGAAGCACCGTGACCGAACGCATGACGTAGCGTGGTGCAAACCGAATGCCTCGTAGTCCCCTCTGCTCCACGTCCGCATCTTCAATTAACACGAATACGAACGACGCGGAAAGAAGCGTCACGATTACTGCCACCACAAGCGAGCACAACACCCCGAGCTGACTGCTCGCAAGCGAGGCAAAGACTACAATTGCCGATAAAATCAAGTGAACCAAATAAATTAGCAGCGCCCCAGAAATCTGGAGGGGAACCGTCGAGGCCAAGAGATAAACCGGAGGGGTTCGAACAGGTTGCACCGTCTCTTTGGACCGGTCGACGGCAAAAAATGAAAAAGCCACATTCGATAGAAGCAGGTTTAAAAAGGCCGCGACCACAGTGCAGATAAGCGTAATGGACGGATTGATATAGGCGAGCTCAGTTGCAACGTTTGATACACCAAGTTGAAGCGCGCTCATAACAAACAAGGGAATATATAACGCCATCGTGCAGCCACTCCGGCACCCCTTCGCCCGATCGCCCGATTCCAGAAAGACATTGAAGTTCTCTCGCAAGTTCACTCTATACCCGTTTTCTTACTAGGCAGGGCGAACGGGCGCCAATATAAACGCCGGTCCGCCCATCCATAATTTCTAGTTTTAACGTCCAGACTAGTCTGTCCAGCCGTCGATGTAGTCGCGGTTAAGCTCAAAGTACTGCGCGGCGATATCTTTCGCCAAGGAGTACGAATTGACGAGCGGGTGCATCGCGAGGCTCTCGACAATATCGCGCTTCGATCGGTTAACGATGCCACGCGCCACGGTGCGCTCGTAGTACTTGACGCGACGAATCAATTCGAGGTTTCCCGCGGGCACAGAATCGGCTTCGACGCGATGCGGTACACAGCCATCGGTGGAGATATCGCACGTTGACTCAATGACATCTGTATCGAGAAGGCCGGGGATGGCGCCATTGTTGGGGGTGCACAGGATCATCTGCTGCGTCTTGCCAGAGCGAGCAATATCCATGAAGCGGAGCGCGACACCTGCGTATCCGCCAGCATCTTTGCCGTACACGTCAAACGTCCACGGCTTGTCGCGATGAATACCTGTCTCGGCCGCCATGTAGTTGTTTTCGCGCATTCCGTACCACTTCTCAAAGCACGCGAGGCCCTTTTCGAAGTCGTTCTCAATATCGATAGATGCAAGCTCGCTCGTCATTTCTCGATTAATTTCTTCGATTAGTTCGCCGCGCGTCTGGGGCGAAGAGAGCACGTTGGCAACGGCGCGCTCGCGATAGTAGAAATAGTATAGGTACTCATTTGGCACGCATCCGCGATTTAGGACGAGGTCCTTCTCGAAGAACCTAAGATCTGTATGAGCATATGCCCCGTCGTCGTGGATCAAGTCGGGCATGATGTCCTCGCCGTCAACCGTCACATTGCGGAAGAACGAGAGGTGGTTGAGTCCATAGCACTCGCCCTGAACCGATGCGGGATCAACGCCTTTATACTCGGCAAACTGATGCAACATGCCCGAGGGGGCATCGCAAATGCCATAAGTAAAATCGTAGCCCATATCGCGTAAGGCCTGAGATACGACGCCAGCGGGATTAGTAAAGTTAAACACCTTGACGCCCGGCTTTGCGTACTTCTTGATTAACTCGCAATACGAAGCAAGCGCAGGGACGGAGCGCATGGCAAAAGACACGCCGGCTGCGCCAGTCGTCTCTTGGCCAAGAACCCCATGTGAGAGAGCAATGCGCTCATCGCGAACGCGCATATGGTCCCCACCGACGCGAATCGTCGTGATCACGTAATCGGCGTCCTTAACGGCCTCGACTGCATCGCCCGTCAGTGAAAAATTAAGCGTGGGGCAAAGCATGCCCGAGACATGGGCGGCAAGGCCACCGTAGATGCGCAGCTTCTCGGGATCATTGTCCATAAACACAAGTTCATCGATTCCAAGCGATGACGCCTGCTGGGCTATGCTCTTTGCCAAAAACATGGAGCGGACGCCACCGCCGCCTATGACCGTAAGTTTCATATCGAAACCCCCAATTAGCACATTCAATATTGCATGGTTCGCCTGTGTATGGATATTGTATCCAGCATGGAGGGCCGCTTCCCGCCCCGGCTGCAAGGCGGGAAAGGAATTCCCCAAGGAGTTATTATTTACGCAACGGAAGCGGCCACACACGTCCGGCGGGAAGGGAGCACCGATGGTTGATAAAAAGCAGATTTCCAAGCTCTACTCAGCCGCAAAGCTATCCGAAACCGAGCAAAGCGTACTCGAATACCTACTCAACAATATCGACACCCTCGATGATATTGGCATAAAACCCGTCGCCATGGCATGCTTTACCAGCATGACGACAGTCATCAGGCTTTCGAAAAAGCTCGGCTACCGTGGCTACCGCGAAATGATGTACGATCTCAAGCACCTTCAGCATGTCTCCCGCGAAATGAATCAATCACTCAAAGACAGTAGCGTCCACTTCGTATGCCACACCGGAGATGTAGACGTATTCATCGCCGCCCTGCATCGCAACAGAATGATCGGAGTAAACGGAGAGGGCTTCTCACGCATCGTTGCGCAGTACATGGCGACTAAGCTCGTTGGACTTGGCTTTTTGGCCGTCATACAGGACTTCCTAGAAACCGATCAGTTTGTCGAATCCAACCGAAATACGCTCAGCTGCATGATGCTCATATCCAAATCAGGCCAGACAGAAGCCATCCTGGAAACCGCAAGGGCATGCCACGACGCGGGCATTACGACCCTCGCGTTTACCGGCAACGAAGACAGCGAGCTCGCCAAGACGGCAGACGCGATCTTTACGATACATGACGATCACCCAATGGATCTTAAGAACGTTAAGCCTAACTGCTTTACCGGAAGTTGTATTCTCGCATTCGAAGAACTATTGAGTATCTGCCTTGACAATCTAAAACAAGAAGGCTTGGCCCCCTAAATCATGCGATAGGAAGCCAAGCCCTGGAATTGCGCTATGCAATTGAAAGCCACTTGCGCGTTTTACTCGTCACCGAGAACTTCGTGCACCTCAGAAGCGACTTCGCCGACACGAGGACCGTAAATGACCTGGATTGCCTTGTCGCTCAGGCGGATAACGCCCATAGCTTCAAGATTCTTGGTGAACACCTCGTCGTCTGCAACCTTAGAACCATCCTTGACAATCACGCGAAGACGTGAGATGCAGTTGTCAAGATCATCAATGTTGTCGGCTCCACCAAGCGCTTCGACAATGCCGACAGCAAGCGCGCTGTCCTTGGTCGCATGGCCCTGGACTGCCTTCTCGGGAGTGCTACCAGACTCGCTCTTTGCCTCAGCGGCCTTTGCCTCGAACTCGGCTCTGCTATTGATCAACTCAATATCGTCACCATCATCTCGACCGGGCGTCTTGATATCGAACTTAGTAATAAAAAACCGGAAGAGGAAGAAAGCTGCCAGGAAAAAGGCGGGGAGCAGGATAAGGTATGGAAGCAGATTAAGCTTCTCGGGGCGGAATAAGAATGGGATCAGGTCCTTGATATTTCCCTGGTACACCGAAACGCCCATTGCCTCCGAGAGAACTTCACCCAATCCGGAAAGCGGAGCGTAAACGCCAAAGTAGAGCCAGGGGGCGGCAAACAGGAACGTAAAGAGAATAGGCTCCGTAACGCCAAAGAAAACAGTCGAAATCACTGTGGGGATTAAAAGACCAGCAACCTTCTTGCGGTTCTGGGGCTTGGCACAAGACCACATAGCAAGGGCGATGCCCGGGAACAACGCGTAATCGTTAATGCCGTAGCCAGCCATGAAGGCCCTAACCAAGAGCTTGTCGCTGCTGGGAGAAGCGAGCTGTGCAAGCTGAATGGCGCTATTGCCCACCACGCGCGTTCCATCGACGACCATGGAGCCGCCAAGCTCAGTCCAATACATCGGCGTCTCGAGCAGCGGATGCAAGCCAAACGGCACAAGGCTCTCGAGCACCCAGCGATAGACAAACGTACCGACCAGACCGGAGCCTTTCACGAACGTCGCAATACCCGAGAAGCATCCACCGATGACGGGCCAGACGAAGTACATGATACCGCCCAGGACGCCACCAGCGACCAGCGATACAATGGGGACCGTTCGACTGCCCGCAAAAAACGCCAGCGCCGTTGGAAGCTTGGTCTTGTAAAAACGGCCGGTGATCCAGGCGACCAGGCAGCCCACGATAATGCCGCCAAAGACACCAGAGCTGTAGCCAAAAAAGCCGAGCGAGGTAGTGTAGAGTGCGGACTGCTCACTCGCCTGAATGGACGTAAGGCCGACCTTCTGAAGAGCTTCCACCGTTGTATTGTCGGCAGCCAAGCCAGCTGCTCCAAGCAGAATCTCAACCGTCTTGAGCATGGTGAGATAGCAGACAAGGGCAGAAAAGGCAGCCCAGCCCTTCTCTTTGCGAGACAAGGAGAAGGCGCAGCCGACGGCAAACAAAACACCGAGGTTTCCAATGATTACCTCGCCGAGACCCTTAAATACCGAGAAGAACGTAAAGAGCGGCGAAGCGGCATACCAGTCCCAATTAACGCCAAGGGACACAAGGGTCAGTTCGGTCGTAAAAACGCTACCGATACCCAAAAAGAGACCGGAAATGGCAATGAGCGTAATCGGAACGAGCATTGCCTTTCCAAACGATTGGAATTTTTCTTTCATCAATTCCCTCCTCAATGAGCCTCTATAAACGACTATTGCACTCCACGTCCCCACACAGGCGAAACGGAAGACATGTTCGGCAATAGACACAAAGTGATTGTAGAAAGGGGCACACAAAATGCGCATCGGCATCGCGTAATGCGGTTAAATCGACCGACGATTGCAAGTATTTACGAATCCGTAAACGGCAGCAAATAGGCAGCGAACGGCAATCTGCAGCGTAGAACAGTCCCCGCAGTTCACCAATTGTCGGTATTTTGACTCATATTTATTGAATTCTTGCTCGCCCAAAAGTGCGGAGCATCAACGCGCCCCTAAGCCAACCCCAGCAATATGCCCGCCGAATGCACGACAAACGCCACGATCCAGGCGACCGCCACTTGAAACGCGAACACAGCCACGGCATAGCGCGCGCCCAGCTCACTCTTGACGGCGCCGATGGCCGCCACGCAGGGCGGGTACAGCAGTGTAAAGACCAAAAACACGTAGGCAGTAAACGGCGAGGACATCGTCGACAGTGCCGCGGGCGAGGTCGCGCCCAAAAGCACCGTGAGGGTCGAGATGACACTCTCCTTGGCGATAAGTCCGGTGACGAGCGCCGTGGATGCGCGCCAGTCGCCAAAACCGAGCGGGGCCAACACCGGCGCGATGATGCTACCCAGACCGGCAAGCAGGCTTTGCGACTGGTCAGCGACCACGTTAAAGCGGATATCGAACGTCTGCAGGAACCAGATGACCACCGTAGCGGCAAAGATAATGGTAAAGGCCTTGGTGATGAAGTCCTTGGCCTTATCCCATGCCAGCATCACCGTCGTCTTGACGCTCGGCAGGCGGTAATTGGGCAGCTCCATGATAAACGGTACCGGGTCACCCTTAAAGGCCGTGCGGTTGAGCACCAGGGCGGCAATGCAGCCGACCACGATACCGATCAGATAGAGCGAGACCATGGCGGGGACCGTCGCCTGCGGGAAAAACGCCCCGCACAGCAAGCCGTAAACAGGCAACTTGGCTGAGCAGCTCATAAACGGCGTGAGCATGACCGTCATCTTGCGGTCGTGCTCGGATGGGAGCGTACGGGTCGACATGATAGCCGGCACGGTGCAGCCAAAACCGACGAGCATGGGCACAAAGCTGCGGCCCGACAGGCCAAAGCGACGCAGCACTTTATCCATGACAAAAGCCACGCGCGCCATGTAGCCGGAGTCTTCCAGAATGGAGAGGAACAAGAAGAGCACGACGATAATCGGCAGGAAGGTCAGCACGCTGCCCACACCCGTAAGCACGCCGTCGACAGCCAGCGAGCGCACCACGTCGTTGGTTCCGAACGCCTTGAGGCCCGCATCGGCCGAGGCGATGATGGCAGCGATACCATCCTCCATAAGTCCCTGCAACGCCGCGCCGATCACGCCAAACGTCAGCCAAAAGACGAGGCCCATGATCGCCAGGAACGCCGGAATGGCTGTGTAACGACCCGTCAGGATGCGGTCGATCTTGACGGAGCGCACGTGCTCGCGGCTCTCGTGCGGCTTGACGACGCAGCGCCCGCATACGTCGCCGATAAAGCTAAAGCGCATATCGGCCAGCGCGGACAGGCGGTCGGTGCCGGCCTCGCCCTCCATCTGGGTAATGATGTGCTCGATAGCGTCGAGCTCGTTGCGATCCAGATGAAGCGCCTCGGTCACCAGCTCGTCGCCCTCAACCAGCTTGGTCGCCGCAAAGCGCACCGGGATGCGCGCCGTCGCGGCATGGTCCTCGATAAGGTTGGCGATGCCGTGAATGCAGCGATGCAGCGCGCCGCCGTCCGAGCCATCGGGTGCGCAGAAGTCCAGGCGGCCGGGGCGCTCACGGAACCGTGCCACGTGCAAGGCGTGATCTACCAGCTCGCCGATACCCTCGTTGCGGGCAGCGCTAATGGGGACAACGGGCACGCCCAACAGACTCTCGAGCAGGTTGACATCGACGGCGCCGCCGTTGGCCGTCACCTCGTCCATCATGTTGAGCGCGATGACCATGGGGCGGTCGAGCTCCATAAGCTGCAGCGTCAGGTACAGGTTACGCTCGATGTTGGTGGCGTCGATGATGTCGATGATGGCGTCGGGGTTTTCGTCCAAGATGAATTGGCGACTGACGATCTCTTCGCCCGTGTACGGAGACAGCGAATAAATGCCGGGCAGGTCGGTAACGCTTGCCTCGGGATGGTTGCGGATAGTGCCGTCCTTGCGGTCGACCGTCACGCCGGGAAAGTTACCGACGTGCTGGTTGGAGCCCGTAAGCTGGTTGAACAGCGTGGTCTTACCGCAGTTTTGGTTGCCGGCGAGGGCAAAATGTAGCGGTGCGCCCTCGGGCACGGCTGTTTTGGCAGCACGAGGCGAATACGTCCCCTCGCCCAGAGCCGGATGCTCCGTCGTGCCGATTGCGGCGTTAACGCGCGGGCCGGTATCGGTGTCGTGCACATCCACGAGCTCAATGCGTGCGGCATCGTCCTTGCGCAGCGTCAACTCGTAGCCACGCAGGCGGATCTCGAGCGGGTCGCCCATGGGGGCGTACTTCATCATGGTGACTTCGGTGCCCGGCGTTAGACCCATGTCCAAAATATGCTGTCGGAGTGCCTGGTCGTCCGATGCCACCGATGCGACAACGGCGTCCTTTCCAATCTCGAGTGTATCGAGCCTCACGTCCGCGTTCCTCCCCCGGCGCCCACAGGGCGTTGCATTTTGTTTATCTTGGCTAACCGTTTGCCATGGCTAACCATTTAACCACGCATGATAGCGCGAACACACAACAACGTTCAATCGACAGATTGCCGCTCTGGCGGGCTTGCAGCGTCAAGTGGTTACGGCGTTTGGTAAAACGCCGTAACTAAAACCCGTGGCGCTCCAAGAAGCGGAAGGCCAGGCGGATCCAGGGACGGACGGAAACCTGCTTGTCCTCATTGTCGACCGCGGTGTTGGCGTTGCCGAGCGAAAGGCCGTGACCGCCCTGGTCAAAGACGTGCATCTCGCAAGCGACGCCCTCCTCGGCCATGCGCTGCGCAAACGGGTAGACCTGCGCGATCGGCGCCGTCTTGTCGTCGGACACGCCCCACACAAAGGTCGGTGGCATCTGACGCGAAACATGCGTGGTGGGGCAGATGTCGGCCAGATGCTCGTCAGTTGCCTCGCCGCCC
>CABUWR010000018.1 GCA_902495265.1 uncultured Collinsella sp.
GGGGATGGCAACCAGGTCGTACTTGGTCATCTCGTCCGTCACGTCTTCCTGGTCCTCGTCGGGCGACACGTAGACCAGGTCGCGATAGGCGAGCTGGCCCAGCGTGGCGTCGCGGTCGGCCACGATCAGCGTGCGCAGCGAAAGCACGCCCGTCAGCATGCCGCTCGGATCCTCGGTATAGACGTAATAGACGCTCTCGAAGTCCTCATCGAGTTTGCGAATCGCCTCGATGGCATCGCCGACCGTCGCCGTGGCGGGCAGCGAGACAAACTCCGAGGTCATGATGCGGCCGGCGGTGTTGTCCTCGTAGCCCAGCAGATTACGAATCGCCTTCTCCTCCTTGACGCCCATCAGGCGCAGGAGCTTCTCGGCCTTCTCGTAATCGAGCTCGTCGATCAGGTCGGCTGCATCGTCCGGGTCCATCATAGCCAGCATCGACGATGCGTCCGTGTCGGACAGGCCCTCGAGCATCTCGGTCATAAGCTCGTCGTCATCGAACTCCGAGATGGCCTCGGCGGCCTGGGCAGTATCGAGCTGCGCAAACACCTGCGCACGCAGGCGCGGGTCGAGCTGCTCGATGATGTCGGCAATGTCAGCAGGATGCAGCTCGCCAAGCGTCTTGTGCGACACCGAGAGCTGGATGTTCTTAGTCGAGCGATCGAGCAGGTCCATGTAAGACCAGGCGATAATGTCCTCGCTGAGCGGCTTGCCCAGGTGCTTCATAAAGCCCTCGACGACATGCTCGAGCGCGGGGCTGATCGCGCGCAGCAGACCGCGGGCGCCAACTTCGGCACCCAGCAGGCGCAGCTGATTTTCGCCCGACATGGAAAACTTGATGTCGTTTACGCGCACGACCTTCATGCCCTGCGTGTCGACAATCTGCTTGTTAAGCACGTCGCGCGCCAGCAAGAGTTCGGTCGGCTGCAGGTACGAAAAACGGATTTCGGTGGCCGACGTCTTAAGGTGTACACCCGTCTCGTCGATACGGTCGACCCATTTGCGCCAGCTGATCATAAACGGCGTCTTGCCGGGGCCGCGGAACGCGAGCGACGTCACGTGCGGAAAAACTTCGCCGGTAGCAATGCCAAAATCGTTGACCACGCCGAGCTTTTCGCCATCGACGTCCAAGACCGGCAATTTGAGCATCTCACTCAG
Source organism: uncultured Collinsella sp. (assembly GCA_902495265.1). GTDB lineage: Bacteria > Actinomycetota > Coriobacteriia > Coriobacteriales > Coriobacteriaceae > Collinsella. Next base: position 1,156 of record CABUWR010000018.1, read on the forward strand.
ATAATTCAATGGTGCTCCCCATCATTATTCCTGCGGACCGCGCGACCATGCCGGCACGCAATCCGTGGACTTTTAGATATGTATACGCATGCGCGGGCGGTACACCGCTCGGCGCTCACACCCCGTGCACGCGCAGAAAGCACCTGCATGGGGTCATCGACTGTATGGTCGAGGTTTGGATTTCACCTGTAACCTTTCTCTTGACCCTCATTAACCGCAGTAACTATAGCATCAGCATCGCGCTGCGGCACCGAGTTTATGCGCTGCACATTGCAGGCATACCAAACGCTGACGTCCCCAATGACTACTCTGTGGTGTCGTCATACTCGGGGAGTTGGGGGAACACGGCGTTTTTGGGCATGGAAACCTTGGTGAGCGAGGTGAGCTTTTTGCTCAACGCCGCGTCCGTCTTGACCAGGTCGCTGAGCGTCACGATCTTGTAGCCGTCGGCGACAAGACCATCGATAATCTGCGGCAGCGCCTCGAGCGTCTGCTCGGCGCACTCATCGCTATCGGTGAGCAGCACGATATTGCCCGGCGTCATCGAGTCGAGCACGGTCGATACTTGCTCGTCGGCGCCGTTGAGCAGCCAGTCACCCGAATCGATATTCCACGAAACCACGGCGGACACCAGGTCCATCGAGTCGATCCAGTTTTGCTCGTCAAACGCGGCGTAGGGGGCGCGCAGCAACATCGTCTCAACGCCGGTCGCCGACTTAATCGCCTCGGTGCCCTTCGTGATCTGTTTGCGCACCGTCTCGCGATCCTCGCCCTTGAGTGAATCATCGCTGTAACTGTTGGAACCGATCTCGCACCCGGCATCGACAATCGCTTTGGCAGTAGCGGGCGAGGCTTCCGCGGCATCGCCCGAAAGGAAGAACGTCGCCGTGACGCCCTTTTCCTTGAGCACCTGCAAGATTTGCTTGGTCGCGCCGCTCGGACCCTCGTCAAATGTCAGGGCCACGTACTTTTCGTTGCCCTTGGGCGCTACGCTTGCGCACTCGACTACGCAGTCGGTGGCGGGCACGACCTCGCCGCGGTCCTGCGTCTTGCCCGACTGCTCGCCGACCCATACCTCGGAGCGGCCCTGAACGCCCCAGGTTTTGACATACTCAATGGCACCCGTGCCCTCGACCTTAAGCTTTGGCTCGATAGTCGTGGCCTGGACCTCGTGCTTTTCGTATGCGTTGCGGCCGTCCTTGACCGTCACCTTCTCGCCGCCCTCAAGCTCGCGACTATCCCATTTGCCTTGCTTCACGCGCTTGCCGTCGACCTTCACCGACAGCTTTTCGCCGCCATGGCGCTTGAGCACGCTGTCGTCGACGGCCAGCAGATCGCCGGCGTCGTACGTTTCGGTCAGGCTTTGATCGTCGATAAGATTCTGCAACGTAGAGCCCACGCGCACCGCGGTCTTCTGCCCGTTGAGTTCCACGTCCACGCTGCGGTTGACGTAGCCCACGACGGCAGCGATAAACAGCACGAGCGCGCAACCCACGGCGATGAGCGCATAGGGCAAGCGGGACGGTCGGCGCGGCGAGCGTCCGTTGCCGATGCGCGCGCTGCGATCGCTAAACCCACGGCTATGGTTGAGGTACATCGCGCCGGGCTTACGGCGGCGTCGACGCTGGCCGCTGGGCAGCTGCCCCAGGTCGCGGCGCGCCGTCGGACGCGCACCCGAGGGCCCGTTTAAGTTAGATCCGTTTTGGCGCATGTGCCCTCCCCCATAAACACAGCGAGCCGGAGCAACATGTCTCCGGCTCGCCTCCCATCATTTGGTACGTCGCTATTTGCTAGCTTTTGACGAGCCCCCGCTCGCCTTTTGATATTCGTCCTTAAAGGCCTTGAACATACCGCGCGTCTTGCCGAGCTGCTTGCCCAGTGCGCGGCTGCCCTTGTCCACGGCGACCGATCCCTTGTCATCGAGCACCTTGGCGCCCTTCTTGACCTTATCGCCCACCACGACACTGGCCTCGGCAGCCTTGGCGGCCGCGCCGCCCGAATACCCGAGCGCCTTGACCTCGTCCGAGACAATCATCGCGCCGTTCTCGTAGCCGCGCAGCATCGTCGGCGGCACCTGCGTGTCGCCCACCAACATGCTCGATGCGGCGCTGGCGGTCACATAGAACGTCTGCACAATGCCCGAACGCGGCTTGAACTCAACGTCCGAGCAGTAGCCCACGGCATCGCCCGATTCCGTGCGCACGTCCATGCCAACCCAGATGATGCAATCGTCCAGGTTGATATCGAGGCGCTTGGCCGCGGCGGCATCGTAGGTGCCCTTGACGTCGTCGACCGCGACAGCACCCTCATAGACGCCGATGGCATCGAGCGCCACAAACCGGTCGGGGCGCTCGATCATGCCCGCGATATCGGACTGGCGAACCATAAAGCCCACCACGCGCGTGCCGCCCGGGGTAAAGACGGGAAAGTGAATCTTGCCGAGCTTCTTAGGGCTGCGCGGCGTGCCGTCCTTTTTGGTGCGCTTGTCTTCGGCAGGCTTACGATAAACCTTGACGCCGACAAAATCCCCTGCGCGCATTATGCCTCGGTCGAGGGCTCCGTGGCCTCGGTGTCGGCCTCGGCGACGTTCTCGACTACGACGTCGGCAGCGGGCGTCACGTTGCCGCCCGAGATAGCGTCGTTGAGCTGCTCGCGAAGCTGGTCCATGCGCTCGCGGGCCAGGTCGACCTTGGCGCGCAGGTCATCGGTCTTGGCGTCGACCATCGGACCAAAGTCGTTGACCGCGGCACGAGCCTCCTCGGCACTGTGCTCGTAGGTGTCACGCATGTTGTCCCAGGCATCGTTGGCGATATCGGCGGCCATGGCGCGGGTCTCGGCACCCGAGCGCGGGGCCAGAGCAACGCCGATGATAGCGCCGGCGGCAGCACCAAAGAGCGCACCGGAGACAAAGCTGAAAGTCTTTCCCATGATCATTCCTCTCCTGCGGGCACCTCGATGCCCACCGTTTGAATGCTGTCCATTATACCCGCAGCGCAACACTTGCCGTCGCGCTCATCTGCGTACGGTAAAAGCGCAGGTACATGATGGTGATAAGCGAGTGAGTCTACTCCTGCGGCATAGCCGGCATGGCAACCGTGGCGGCCGGGTTCTCGCCGGCGCCATCGACGAGCGGCAGGTTGCCCTCGTGCGCCGAACCGGACGGAGCCGTTGCCGCACCGCCAAAGACGGCCGCGGGGGCCTCGTGGTTCTCGGCGACCGCACCCTCGGTATCGATTGGCATCTGCGGCTCGTCGTCAAAGCTCGGGACGCCTTGGGGCTCCGCAGACTCGGGCTCAGCAGGCGCCTCGGCAACGGGCTCGGTGTCGGCATCGGCGGGGGCGTCGCCCTCGGGCGCATCCTCGGCCACGTCCTCGCCGTTTGCAGCGGCAACGGCCTCGTGCGGGTCCTTGCCCTCGGCCTCGGCACGCATGCCCAGCACCAGGTTGCGCAGGCCCGCGACCGTGCCCTCCACGTCGGGGGCCGGCTGGTCGGCGTGCAGGTACGCCCAGTCCATCATAAAGGTCGCCGACGACAGCGCGCCAATGGCCAACGCGTCATCGGGACACGAAAGCTCGACCTCAAAGACACGCTCGTCATGCTCGCTCACGCGCGTGCGGCCGCACGAGATGCTGCCGGCAAGACCGGTCTCGTTCATGAGCTCGACCGTCACGTGCTCCAGCAGGTGGCAAAGCTCGGTCTGGCCCATGCAGTCCTGGAACTCGCGACCGGAATCGCCCAGGCACAGGTGCTTGGCAATCGCCGGCACCAGGTAGTACACGCGCGCCGTGGCCTCGATATCCTCCGAGGTCATGAGCGGCATGCCGGGGTTCACCAGCACGTGCGCGCAAATCTTGTCCTCGCTGACGGTGACCTTAAGGATGTTGAACAGGCCTGCCATAACTCTCCCCTACTCTTCCTTGTCCTACTCGTCGCCATCGTGCGGATCCGCAGAGCCCGCACCCGACGCCGCCGGCTTCTCTGCCGAGGACTCGGAATCCTTCTTATCGGTTTCGGCCGGAGCGATCACGCGAATGAGCGAGATGCGCTGGCCACGCATCGACTGCACCTTGAATTTGTACCCTGCGACCTCAAACACCTCTCCGATGTCGGGCACCGAGTCGCAAAGCTCCAGAATCCAGCCGGCGATGGTCTCATAATCATCGCTTTCCTCGAGCGGCCAACCAAGCTCAATCGCGTCATCGCACGAAAAACGCCCATCGACGAGCCACTCGCGGCGCGAAAGACGCGTGAGGTACTTGTTGTCGGGGTCGAACTCGTCCTCAATCTCGCCGACGATCTCCTCGACGATGTCCTCGATGGTGATGATGCCGGCCGTGCCGCCGTACTCGTCCACGACGACCACGATCTGGTCGTGCGAGGTCTGCATCTCGGACAGCAGCGGCAGGATGTCCTTGGTATCGGGCACAAAGGTGGCATCGCGCAGATAATCGGCGATGGGCTGGTCGCCCTTGCCGTCGAGCGCGGGCTGGATCAGGTCCTTGATGTGCGCGATGCCCGCGACGTTGTCGGGATCCTCGTGGTAGACGGGGATGCGGCTGAAGCCGGTCTGGCGCATGGTGGACAACACGTCGGCGACCGTCTCGTCGTCCTCGCACATGGTGGTGTCCACGCGCGGCACCATGACCTCGCGAGCCACGGTGTCGCCCAGATCGAAGATCTCGTGGATCATGCGCTTTTCCTCGTCGAGCAGGTCGTCCTGCTCCGAGACCATGTACTTGATCTCTTCCTCCGAGACGTTCTGGCGGTCATCGGCGCTCTTGATGCGCAGGATACGGGCCAGGCCGTCGGAGCAGGCACCGGTCAGCCACACGAGCGGGCGGGCGATCTTTTGGAACACGGAGAGCGGTCCCACGACCTGCTTGGATACGCCCTCGGCATTAGCGAGGCCAATGCGCTTGGGCACGAGCTCGCCGATCACAATGGACACAAAGGCGACGGCGACGGTGATGATGACCGGCGCCAGGCCGCGCGCGATGGCGGAGAGCGGCGCGATGCCAAAGCTCATGAGCCACGTGGCGAGCGGGTCGGACAGACTCGTCGAGGCGACGGCGGACGAGGCGAAGCCCACGAGCGTGATGGCAACCTGGATGGTGGCGAGCAGCTGGTCGGAGTCGGCAGCCAGCTTAATGGCACGCTCGGCGCGCTTGTCGCCTTCCTCGGCCTCGTGCTCCAGCACGGCGCGCTTGGCCGTGGTGAGAGCCATCTCGGACATGGAGAAGTAGCCGTTGATAAGCGTCAGGACGAGTGTGGTAATAAGGGAGATGGTTATGTCCATCGGGAGTTTCTCGAACCTCCAAGATTCGGGACGTTAGGGTAAAACGTTGATGGCGGATACGGCAATTGCGCCGGTCGCCCGTGCGGGCGGGGCCGTGGGCGTGGTCGCTAGATTACGAAGAGGATCACCGCCATGAACTGGAAAATGCTGCCGGCGAGCACCCACAAGTGGAAAACACTGTGCAGGTAGCGCACGTTTTTGGCGATGTAGAACGGCACGCCCGCGGTGTAGCACACGCCGCCGACAGCGAGCAGGGCAAGCGCGACGGGGTTCAGCAGCGCCACGAGCTCGGGCAACTTAAAGACGACAAGCCAGCCCATCAGCAGGTAGACCAAGCCACTTACCCAGTGCGGCTGACGCTCGCGCAAAAAGCACTCGAGCGCGATGCCGATAATGGCGATGGCCCACACGGCAAAGAACAGCGCAGGGCCGCCGTCGTTTGCGAGTGTGATGAGGCAAAACGGCGTATAGCTGCCGGCTATGAGCAGGTAGATGCAGCTGTGGTCGATGATGCGAAACACGCGCTTGGCGCGAGCGGGCTGAATCGCGTGGTAGAGCGTGGAGGCCAGATATTCGAGAATGATGCTGACGCCATAGACAATCGCCGCGGCCATGTGGGCCGGGCCTCCGCCGCGCAGGGCAGCGAATACGATCAGGAGCACCAGGCCCGCGATACCCAGCAGGCAGCCGACACCATGGGTGACGGAGTTCATGATCTCCTCGCCCACCGTGTAGTGTGGAACGGCCGCGGTCTTGGGTCGCGGCTTGGAACTGTCGCTCGAATCGGACATGCCGGTTACATCCTCCAACGTAAAGAGTTCTCAACACTATATCAAAGCGTCTGGGTACGTGCGAAATTTGCACCATACGTGACCCTTTGTTTACCCATTCTTTGCTTGTTGACGCATCAACGGCGAACGTCCATAATGCGCTTGCATTAAATGTTGATGTATTAACATCTTATAGGAAAGCTTCTTATGTCTCAAAACGCACGCTCCCATCGAAAGCTCAAGATAGCCGGCATCGTTGCGCTGGTGCTCGTTGTCGCGCTGCTGGGGTTTGCCGGCAACTTCTTGTTCGACTTTGCCCTGAATCCCCAAGCGCCCTACACCATGAAGATGATGCAGGACAGCAAGGACGCCGAAAAGGGCGAGCAGATGGACGCCGAGGACACCGAGGCGCGGGCGTGGTTTAAAGAGAACCGCGAGAGCAGCAGCCTCACCGCGGACGACGGGACTGAGCTCGCCGCCTGGTATTTTGCTGCGTCGGAGAGCACGCACGACTACGCCGTCTGCCTGCATGGATATACCAACGAGCCCATCGGTATGGCCCGATACGTCAAGCGATTCCACGACCGCGGCATGAACGTACTCGCACCCGCCGCCCGCGCCCACGAGCGCTCCGGCGGCGACTATATCGGCATGGGCTGGCCCGAACGCCACGACATCGTCGCATGGATCGAGCGAATCGTTCAGGCTGACCCCGAGGCGCGCGTCCTGGTCTTTGGCGAGTCGATGGGCGCGGCAACCGCCATGAACGTCGCGGGGGAATCTCTGCCCGCAAACGTAAAATGCATTATCGAGGACTGCGGTTATACGAGTGTTTGGGACGAGTTTTCTCTGCAGCTCAAGGACGTGTTCGGCCTGCCCAGCTTTCCCTTGCTCGATGTAGCAAACTTGGTGTGCAACGTGCGCGCGGGCTACGACTTTCATACGGCGAGCAGTGTGGAGCAACTCAAACACGCGACGGTTCCCATGCTGTTTATCCACGGCGACCAGGACACCTTTGTGCCGTACGACATGCTCGAGCAAAACTACGACGCGTGCGCCAGCAAGGTCAAGCAAAAGCTCACCATCCATGGCGCCACCCACGCCAAGAGTGCGCAAGTTGACCCCGAGCTCTACTGGAATACGGTCGACGACTTCCTCGACGAGTATTTTTAGGCAAAAAGCAACGTCTGGGTCTTTATCTGACCCCCTATTTTCGGAAGTATGCGGCAAAATCTGGAAATGCCGACCAGACCTCAGTTTTACCAACAATTTATCAGGGGTTTTGTTGCCAAAAAATGTCGTGTGCTCGGCGGTCTCGAAATTTGCCGCATACTTCCGAAAAGCCGCCCGTGGGCGCTGTGCTCACGGGCGGCTTTTGCTAACGTTGTGCTACAAAAGCGCTTGATATGTCCAATAGACAGGTGCTACTTGACCTCGATGAGCTCATACTCGCTCGTGCCCAGTCCGATCTTCTCGGCATGTGCGATACAGGTGCGCCAGTCAGTGTCGGGATGCGTGATGCAGAAGGGGTCCTTGGCCTGCTCGCCCTCCAGATGCTCGTGGTTATGCTCCATCTTGGCGGCGCTGTCGGTAAGCTCGGTGTTGGGCAGCGGCTCGGATGCCATAACGGCATCGGCGCAGGCCTGGTCGATGGCGACCGGGTCGAAGCTCGCGAACATGCCGATATCGTTGACGATAGGCGTGTCGTTTTCGGGATGGCAATCGCAGTTGGGGCTGATATCCATGGCAAGCGAGATATGGAAGCTCGGGCGGCCGTCGACGACGGCCTTGGTGTACTCGGCGATCTTGCAGTTGAGCACGTCGGCCGCGGCGTCATAGCCGGGCTTGATGCAATCCTGGTTGCATGCCGCAATGCAGCGTCCGCAGCCCACGCAGCGATCGTGGTCGATGGCAGCCACGTGGACCGTGCGGGTGTTGCCGTTGGCAAGCTCGCGCTCGCGGGTGTCGTCAAACGAGATAGCGTTGTGCGCGCAGATCTTTTCGCAGGCACGGCAGCCAATGCAGTGCTCGGTCGCGACGTTCGGCTTGCCGGCGGCATGCTGCTCCATCTTGCCGGCACGGCTGCCGCCTCCCATGCCCAGGTTCTTCATGGCGCCGCCGAAACCGGCCTGCTCATGGCCCTTAAAGTGCGTGAGGCTGATCACGATATCGGCATCCATGAGCGCCTGACCGATCTTGGCCTCATGCACGTACTCGCCACCCTCGACCGGAACGAGCGCCTCGTCGGTGCCCTTGAGGCCGTCGGCGATGATGATCTGACAACCCGTGGCATACGGGGTAAAGCCGTTCTGATAGGCGGTGTCGATGTGCTCGAGCGCGTTTTTGCGGCTACCGACATAGAGCGTGTTGCAGTCGGTGAGGAAGGGCTTGCCGCCCAGCTCCTTCACGACATCCGCGACGGCGCGGGCGTAGTTGGGGCGCAAAAAGCTCAGGTTGCCCAGCTCGCCAAAGTGAATCTTGATGGCGACAAACTTGTTCTCAAAGTCGATCTGCTCGATGCCGGCGCGACGGATGAGGCGCTTGAGTTTGTCGAGCTGGCTCTCGCGAGCATGCGTGCGCAGGTTGGTGAAGTACACCTTGGCGGGTGCTGCGGGTGCAGTTGCGGTCATAGATCTATCCCCTCGGTCTATATGGCGTTACAGACATAGGAGGATGGTACCCGTTAAAGTAGGGTCGAAGTCAAGCGCAACACCTAGTCGTTGGGGACAGACTTAAATGACTGAAACCACTCATTGGGGACGGACTTAAATGAGTGCCTCGCCACCTGGCAGCTAGGGACGTTCCTTTCCTGCCGGCAGTTAGGGACAGTCCCTGCCAGCACGGCCGACAACCGGCGAGTCAGCAAAGACTGTCCCCGATGACTAGTCGTTTAAGAACGTCCCCAATGACTACTCTTGGACTTTGAGCGCTTCGGCTAGGCTCACGCGCTTGATGGAGCGCGTGTGCAGCAGCGCCACGACCAGGTAGGTCGCAAAGCCAATGCCGACGCATGCAGCCATAGACCAGGCGGGCACGTAGATCTCGATATTGCCGTTGTAGGCGAGCAGCATCGAGCGGAAGATAGCCGTGAGCGAGCCAATAATGACCGGCAGGCTCAACACGAGCGACGCCGCCACGCACAGTGTGATCGAGCGGATGTACAGATGCGAGATCTCGCTATCGCGATAACCAAAGACCTTCATGTAGCTGATCGAACGGGCGCTGTGGTCGATCACCGCCTTGGTCAGCAGGTACATAAACAGCAGGAAGATAAACACCGCGAGCCCGATCATCATTCCGATCATTTTGCCCATCATGCCGATGAACTGGTCGCCCACGGCGCGCATGTCGTCGGGCGTGGTGTCGCCGGCAAAGTAACGAGCATCGAGGTTGAGCTTCTCGTCGCTCACATAGCCGTTAAAGTAGGCGGCGTCGTTGTCGAACAGCTCGTTAAAGTCGTCGATGCTCATATAGATATTCATGTCCGACTTTGAGCCCCAGGCACAATCCTTGCCCGCGTACTCAAGAGAATAATGCTCGCCCTCGTACTTGTCGCTGAGCGTGACCTTCTGGCCCTCGCTCCAGCCAAACTTGTCGAGCAGGCCACCGCCAAAGACGACGCGCCCATCGCCGACATTGAGGTCTTTCCAATAGCGCGAATCGGGCGAGATGCCGTAGATGGAAATCGTCTCCTGCCCATTTCCGTCACCGCGGTCGTATTGCAGCTGGTAGACGGCGTATTTCTCGGCCTGTGCAATTGCGCCCACGCCGTTGTCGGTCGTATTGACCGGGTGGATATCGTCGTTGTCAGTGTCGATCTTGGAGGCCTTGCCGATCAGACCGATGGCCTCATCGCGGTCGCAGCCGAGGGCATCGGCAAGGTCATCGAGGCGCGCATAAAGCGCATCCTTCTTGTCCTGGACCTTGGCGAGCGCGTCCTGCGCTGCGGCCAGGCTCTCGGCAGACGGAGCGCCGGTCGCGGCATCGGCTGCCGCCTGCGCCGCATCGGCCGCGTCGTCAAGCTCGTCATCGGCATCCTGGGCGGCAGAAAGCAGCGCGCCGTCAACCGACTGCAAGCGCTCGAGTGCCGACCACTGCTCGCGCTCCTCGGCGGTGCCCTCGAGCTCCAGCGGCGCCTTGAGCGTGTACTGGTGCTCGGCGACCAGGCTCGTCTCGAGGTTGTCCGCGTAGTGCGTCATCGTGGGCAAAATCGCCAGGCCAAAGAGCAGCAGCAGCGAGGCAAACGCGATGCCCACGAACAGCGTGGCGAAGTTGCCCAGATTGCGCAGGAAGATACGCAAGCGGAAGCGGGAAACAAAACCCATGCGCTCCGGCAGCTGCAGGCCGCGCTTGGTGCCCGATTTGCCGCTCGCCTCGTGACGAAGGAATTGCAACGGCGTCTTGCCCATCTTGCGAAGCAGGCCCACCAGCGTGATGAGGATGAGCGCGGCGGCGGGAACCACGGCGCACTTCACAAAGATCTCCCAGCTCCAGTACACCTGGAAGGGCGGCAGGCTGTACGAACCGTAATAGAGGCTGCGCATGGGCTCGGTAAAGAACACAACGCCGAGCGCAGTGCCTAAAAGCGCCGCGACCACGCCCACGATAGCGGGAAGCGCAAGGTAGTGCAGCACGATCTCGCGTCGACGATAGCCGCTGGCGAGCAGCGTGCCGATGATGGCGCTCTCCTCCTCGATGGTGGCGTCGGTAAGGACCACAAAGACGAACGCCATGATCACGATAATAATGTCGAGCAGCGTCATCCACATCATGGAGTCGCCGTCCACGTCGTCGCGCGCATAGCCAATGCCCTGATTGGAATCGGCGTCGATGAGGTCATCCACGCGCGCATGGGCATCGGTCAGTGCCTCGACCATATCCTGCTCCGCATCGATGCGATCCGCAGTGGGGAGGTCGCGATCGGTAAAGGTAAAGGAGTAGGTGTAGGCGGGTGCGCCGCCGGCATCCTCGAGCGCGGCAAAGCCGGCGTCGGTGACCTCGGCCACGCCATAGGTGATGGTGTTCACCGTAAAGTCCGAATTGTTGAGGAACAGCGCCTGGCTGTCGGGCTGGGTCATGATGCCGCAGATGGTGTAGGTGCGCCCCTCGAGCTCGACCTTATCGCCCACGGCGAGGTCGTTGTTGGTGGCAAAGACACGGTCGATGGCCACCTCGTCGTCCGCCTTAGGCCGCCTACCTTCGCAGTAGGACGCGATATCGACCTTGGTGCGATGCGCATA
>CABUWR010000019.1 GCA_902495265.1 uncultured Collinsella sp.
ACGCCAGCAAACGCCACGCGCCGCTGCTGGCGATCGTCGCGGTGGTCGCGGTGCTCAACCTGTTTTCCGACCAGAGCGGTCGCATTCTGTGGCAGCTCGGCTTTTTGCAGATAAGCGAGGGCTCGCTGCATTCCGCCGCCTTTATGGCGTGCCGCCTGACCTTGATGATGGCCGGTATGAGCGCTATCACGCTCACCACACCGACGCTCGACCTCACCGCGGGCTTTGAGCGCCTGCTCGCGCCGTTTGCGCGTGTGGGACTTCCCGCGCACGAGCTCGGCATGATTATGGGTATCGCGCTGCGCTTTATGCCGCAGTTTGCCACCGAGATGAAGCAGACGGCCGATGCACAGGCGAGCCGCGGCGCACGCGTGACGGGAGGCCCGCTCGGCGGCGTGCGTATGCTCGGCAGTGTGGCGATTCCGCTGTTCACGGGCGTGTTCCGCCATGCCGAAACGCTGTCTGCCGCCATGGATGCCCGTTGCTATCATGGCGAGCAGGGCCGCACACGTCTGCATGCGCTTGCATTTGGCCGCGGCGATGCGTTGGCGGCGGTAGTGACGGCGTTGCTGCTCATCTGCGTCATCGTCATCAATCTTCAACTTGTTTAGGCGCGATTCGAGCGCAGGAAAGGTGTCCCTATGACCGACAACGACCGCACGGCGCAGCTCGAGCGCGCCTGTTCGTATCTTAGGCGTATTCCGGCGTGGTACCTCGCCACGATCGACGTGACGGACGGACATCAGCCGCGCGTGAGGCCGTTCTCGTTTGCCATGGTCGATGATGGCAAGCTGTGGTTTTGCACCTCGCGCGACAAGGATGTGTGGGCAGAGCTCGGCGCGAACCCCAAGTTTGAGGTTTCGGGTTGGAAACCGGGGGAGTGTTGGATTGTGCTGACCGGCGAGGCCGCGCTCGAGGACGACGCGGTCGTGAGTGACCGGGTGCGCCAGGCGGGCTTTAAGCACATGGTGGGCATTGGCGAGCAACACGATAGTGCCAACGACGGCCGCCTTGCGTTTTTCTCGGTGCGCAATATCGCCGCCCGCTTCTGTGATATCGACGGCAGCGAGGAGTGCCTGGAGCTTTAACCCTAGGGCAGCTAAAACAGCCCCGACCCAAAAAGACGAGTGCCAGGAGGACACATGAACGGATTGAATACGGTGTTGGAGTATCTGACGTCGGTGCCGGCGTGGTATTTGGCGACGAGCGTTGACGGACAGCCGCATGTGCGTCCGTTTTCGTTTGCGCAGATCCAGGACGGCAAGCTGTGGTTTGTAACGGCGCGCACCAAAGACGTGTGGCAAGAGTTGCTGCAAAATCAACGCTTTGAGGCCACGAGTTGGTGGCCGGGCCATGGCTGGCTCATCTTGCGCGGGCGTGCGGGTCTTGATGACCAGGCCGCTCCCGATATGCGCGAGGCAGGCTGGAAGCACCTGGAGCGCCTAGGCGAGCACTACGAGGGCGCAGGCGATCCCACGCTCGTCTTCTTTAGCGTGGAGGAACCCGAGGCCTTTATCTGCAACCATGACGAATGGGTGCCGGTCGAGCTCTAAACGAGTCTCTCAGCAAGCTTCGACAATTCAAATTCTCGCATGTAGCGGGCCCCACATTGCAACGTCACCGTAAGGCGCACTGGGCAATATGGGGCCCGCATTTATTTGTCAATTCCTTCGAGTGAATATGTCGGGACTGTTTCAATGCATGAATATGCAAAAGATTTGCGTAGATATGCATCTTTTGGTGCTAAAGTTTCAACCCACTTCATAACGACGGCTGCGGAATGCGCATTGGTGCATAAACTGCAGACAAGGAGTCTGATATGTCTTTAAAGGTTGGAATCGTCGGTGCGGCTGGATATGCCGGCGCCGAGCTCATTCGCCTCGTCCTCGGTCATCCCGAGTTTGAACTTGCTGCCATTACGTCCAACGCCGATGCCGGCCAGCCGTTGTCTGCGGTGTACCCGAGTTTCGCCGGCGTAAGCGATCTTGTCTTCACGACGCATGACGCCCCCGAGCTCAAGAACTGCGATGCGGTCTTTTTGGCCGTGCCGCACACGGCTGCCATGGCACAGGTGCCCGCCCTGCTTGCCGCGGGAGTCTCCTGCATTGACCTCTCGGCCGACTATCGCCTGAGCGATCCGGCCACCTTTGAGGCCTGGTATGCCGCCGAGCACACGAGCCCCGAGCTACTCAAGAGCCGCGCCTTTGGTCTGCCCGAGCTGTTCTGCCAGGATTTGGAGACCGCTGCATCCGACCACGCTGACGGCAAGCCCGTACTGGTCGCCTGCGCCGGTTGCTATCCCACCGCAACGAGCCTTGCCGCCGCGCCTGCCGTGCGCGCCGGTTGGGTTGCTCAGAGCGGCCCCGTGATCGTTGACGCTATCAGCGGTGTAACGGGTGCCGGTAAGTCCTGCAACGCCCGTACGCATTTTTGCAGCGCGGACGAGAACCTGGAGGCCTATGGCGTGGGCAAGCATCGTCACACGCCCGAAATCGAGCAGATCTTGGGCCTAACCGATCGCGTCGTCTTTACCCCGCACCTGGCACCGCTCAAGCGCGGTCTGCTCTCTACGGTGACGATGCCGCTTACGCCGCAGGCTATCGATACCTTGACCCTTGAGGACGTTGTCGACCATTACAAGCAGTTCTACGCCGGTCGCACCTTCGTGCGCGTACTCGATGCCGGCCAGCAGCCCAAGACGGCTTCGGTCGTCGGCACCAACGCCGCCCAAATCGGCCTCGCGCTCAACAAGCGTGCGGGCGTTCTGGTGGCTACGGGCGCCATCGACAATCTGTGCAAGGGTGCGGCAGGCCAGGCGGTCCAGTGCGCCAATATCGTCTTTGGGTTTGACGAGCGACGAGGCTTGCCCACAGTGGCGTGCCCGGTGTAGCACATTCGATTGTTAGCGATTTGGTAGTCGGGCATCGACTGGGGCGCCACTTTTAAGCTGGTCTACTAATTGCGACCGGTATGGCGTGCCAGCTGATGCCCGCTTTTTTATTTGATATAAGGAGTCATAAAGACGATGAATACAGAGCAGTTCGATATCAAGATTCGTGCCGTAGAGGGCGGCGTAACGGCGGCAGCCGGCTTTAAGGCGGCGGGCATCCATGCGGGATTCCGCAAGAATCCCGAGCGCCTGGATTACGCGCTCGTCGTGCCCGATAAACCTTGTCCCGGTGCCGGCGTGTTTACGACTAACCGCTTTTGTGCGGCGCCCGTGCAGGTGAGCCGTGCCAACCTGGGCGGTGCGGACAAGGGCTATGGCATCATCGCCGGTGTTTCAATCAACTCCGGCAACGCGAACGCCGCCACGGGCGAGACCGGCCTTGCCTGCGCGCGCGAGACCTGCAACATCGCCTCGCAGGTCATCGGCTGCGAGCCCCAGCAGATTCTGGTTGCCTCCACGGGCGTAATTGGTCAGATTCTGCCGATCGACACGTTTGAGACTGCCGTTCCCGCCGCCTACGAGGCGCTCTCCGACCTCGGTGGCGCCGATGCCGCCCGCGCTATTATGACGACCGACACGCACTCCAAGGAGTATGCCGTGTGTTACCGCAGCGAGGCCGCGGGGCACGCAGGCAATGCCTATACGGTGGGTGGTATGTGCAAGGGCTCGGGCATGATCATGCCCAACATGGCAACCATGATCGCGGTCATAACTACCGATGCCCCCGTCGAGCCGGCGGCGCTCCACGCCCTGTTGCTCTCCACCGTCAAGCAGACCTTCAACAAGGTAACGGTCGACTCCGATACTTCGACTAACGACACCTGCATCATGCTTGCTTCCGGCGCTGCCGCAGATGCCGAGCCTATTGTCGAGGGCTCTGACGCCTTCGGCGAGCTGGCCTTTGCCGTGCATGAGGTGTGCGAGAGCCTGGCGCGCAACATTGCCGCAGATGGCGAGGGCGCATCCAAGCTCGTGACGGTTAACGTCACCGGTGCCGCGAACGACGAGGAGGCCGATATCGCCGCCCGTGCTGTCGCCAACTCGCCGCTCGTCAAGACCTGCATCGCCGGCCACGACTGCAACTGGGGCCGCGTTGCCATGGCGCTCGGCAAGTGCGGCGTGCAATTTAACCAAGAAGATGTGTCCATCGATATGATGGGTATGCCCGTCTGCCGCGACGGCCTGACCGTTCCCTTTGACGAGGACGAGGCGCTGCGTCGCTTTGAGGCGCCCGAGATCGTGATCTCAGCAGACCTGGGCGCAGGGGACGCGGCGACCACCGTGTGGACTTGCGACCTCACGCACGAGTACATCTCCATTAACGGTGATTACCGTTCCTAGAGTCCCGATGTGCCGCGCGTCCCGCTGCAATCGCGGGCAACGAGGTGCGGCGCGATAGCTACACGAAAGACGAGGCAGACTATGAAGTTCGCACGCGATTGTCGTTCGAGCGAATCCAACGAAGCGACCGCGCAGCTGCTGTTTGAGGCGCTGCCGTGGATTAAAAACCTGACCGGTAAGACGGTCGTTATCAAGTACGGCGGTGCCGCCATGGTCGACGAGCAGCTGCGTCGTGACGTGATGAGCGACATCGTCCTGCTCAAGATTATCGGCATGCGCCCTGTTATCGTGCACGGTGGCGGCAAGGCCATCAACGAGGCGCTCAGCCACTACGACATCCCCGTCGAGTTTAAGAACGGCCAGCGCGTGACTACGCCTGCCACCATGGACATCGTGCGCGAGGTTCTGGGCGGCAAGGTCAATCAGGAGCTGGTCGCGGCGCTCAACCACCACGGCAACCTGGCCGTGGGCGTGTCCGGCAGCGACGCCGGTACCCTTATCGCCGAGCCACTCGACCCAGAGCTCGGCCGCGTAGGCAAGGTCACGCACGTCAACACCGACTATATCGAGCGTTTGCTCGACAGCGAGTACATTCCCGTTGTCGCCACGGTCGCGGCGGGGGAGGACGGCGGCTTCTTCAACATCAACGCCGATACCGCCGCCGGCGCCGTCGCGGCGGCGCTCCACGCGCATAAGGCGATCTTCCTTACCGACGTCGACGGCCTGTACAAGGACTTTAGCGACAAGGATTCGCTTATCTCCAACCTGACGCTCGATGAGGTCAATGAGATGCTCTATGGCGGCGAGGTCGACAAGGGCATGATCCCCAAGCTGCGCGCCGCCGTCGATGCGCTTACCGCTGGCGTTTTCCGGGCCCACATCATCAACGGCACGACGCCGCACTCGCTGCTGCTGGAGCTGCTGACCGATGCTGGCGTCGGTACCGTGATCCACTCCACCGAGACGGCCTACGAGTTCGATACGCATCCGCACCCACTTTCGACGTTTGCGGCGCGCCTGACCGAGAACCTCGACGAGGTCGAGAAGCTCCAGACGGTCTAGCTGACCCGCGGTCGTCGCGTCCCTGCACCCATAGCCCTGCGCCGTACGGCGCCTAACGAAAGGCATCCCATGTCACTTGCTGCTCAACAATCGCTCGAATCCCACTACGTTATGCATACCTTTGGCCGCTCACCGGTTGAGTTTGTCGAAGGTCACGGCATGAAGCTCATCGGTGACGATGGTCGTGAGTATCTCGACTTTCTCGCTGGTATCGGTGTGTGCAGCCTTGGTCACGGAAATCCTGCAGTGCTTTCGGCGCTCGAGGCTCAGACCAAAAAGCTCATGCATGTCTCCAATTACTTCTACATCGAGCAGCGCGGCCAGGTCGCGGCGCTGCTGTCCAAGCTTGCCAATGACGACGTAGATGGTGCGTGCGTTCTGGCCGATGCCATTGCCGCCGGCGATGAGACCACGGCCGCTGCGCTCGGTGCCCCGGCTGCGGACGAGCAGGTGTGGGAGACGTTCTTTGCCAATTCTGGTGCCGAAGCCAACGAGGGCTCGATGAAGCTCGCACGTCTGTACGCCAAGCGTGCTGGTAACGGCGGCAACACCATCGTATGCATGCGCGGCGGCTTCCACGGCCGTACGCTCGAGACCATTGCCGCCACCATGCAGGATTGGCTGCAGGATAGCTTCCGCCCGCTGCCGGGCGGCTTTGTGGCCTGCACGCCCAACGATGTCGATGAGCTGCGTGCAATCTTTAAGCAGCTGGGAAGCGAGATTTGCGCCGTCATGCTCGAGCCGATTCAGGGCGAGAGCGGTGTGCACCCCATGACCGAGGAGTTTATGGCGGCGGCGCGCGACTTGGCACACGAGGTGGGTGCCGTTCTTATCGCCGACGAGGTCCAGTGTGGCATCTTCCGTTCCGGCAAGCCGTTTGCATTCCAGACCTATGGCGTGGAGCCTGACATTATGAGCCTTGCCAAGGGCATCGCCGATGGCGTGCCCATGGGTGCCGTGGTGGCAAAGAAGGAGATCGCCGACGTGTTTAAGCCCGGCGACCACGGCTCGACCTTTGGCGGTAGCTGCTTGGCTGTCGCGGCGTGCGCTGCGACGCTCTCCGCGCTCGTGCGCGGCGACTACGCTGAGCATGCCGCCAAGGTGGGTGCTTATATGGAGCAGGCGCTGGCTAAGCTTCCGCACGTGGTAGAGGTGCGTGGCCGTGGCCTGATGCTCGGCTGCGATCTGGACGATACCGCGGGTGATGCACACGACGTTGTGGCCCGTGCATTGGGGGCTGGTGCCGTGATTAACGCTACGGGTGCCCATACGCTGCGTTTCCTGCCGCCGCTCGTCTGCGAGGAAGCCGACGTGGACAACCTGATCGAGATTTTGTCGGACGTTTTGGCGTAGCGAGAGTAAAACATAGCCAGTTTGAACGGGTTCCAGATCGTCGGTGCGTCATTTGATGCATGGTTGGACGGTCTGGAACCCTTTTTGCCATAAATCTGCAATGGCCAGGAGAGCCTTTGGACAAAATGCCAAATATGAGTACTGTCACCAGTTGAATGTCATATTTGGCATTTTTGGCCACGGCCTTCGTGGCAGACGTGTTGGTGGGTCGAATCCCATGCGCCGGGCCCAAACAAAAACGGTCCCCTTTCGAGGACCGTTTCCAATTCAATGGTGGGCGATGAGGGATTCGAACCCCCAGCCTTGTGCGTGTAAAGCACCTGCGCTAACCGTTGCGCCAATCGCCCGTGCGGAGAGAGTATAGCAAAACAATCGCCCCATTCACCTCATATCCATTAAAGGTAACTGGCGCGTGTCACAGCGGAGCTGATTCAGTTGAGATTGCCTGAACATTCCGTCCCTCTTTACACCCTCGGGTATACTCAAAAGCTACTGATTCGATTTGATACCCAGCAACAGCAGAGGGGATAGTATATGTGCGGTTTTGTCGGTTTTGTCGGTGGGACGGATAACCAATCCGAGGTGCTCACCAAGATGATGGACCGCATCGTCCATCGTGGTCCCGACATGGGCGGCCAGTTTATCGACGGCCGCGTTGCCCTGGGCTTCCGCCGCCTGTCGATCCTCGACCTGACCGAGGCCGGCGCTCAGCCCATGGCCAATGAGGACGGCAGCGTCGTCATCGTGTTCAACGGCGAGATCTACAACTTCCAGGAGCTCCGTTCCGAGCTCGAGGCCAAGGGCTATAAGTTCCACTGCGGCGCCGACACCGAGAGCCTCCTGCACGGCTACGAAGAGTGGGGCGAGGCCGTACTCAATCGCTTGCGCGGTATGTACGCCTTCGTCATCTGGGACAAGAAGAAGAACAAGCTCTTTGGCGCCCGCGATATCTTTGGCATCAAGCCGCTCTACTACTATCCCATGGCCGATGCGGGCGACGGCGCGCCGGGTGTGCTCTTTGGCTCTGAGATCAAGAGCTTCCTGGACTATCCGCACTTCCACAAGGCGGTCAACAAAAAGGCCCTGCGTCCGTACATGACGCTGCAGTATTCGGCAACCGAGGAGACCTTCTTCGAGGGCGTCTACAAGCTGCCGCCGGCGCATTACTTTACCGTAGACATCCCGACCGGCAAGATGAACATCGAGCGCTATTGGGATTGCGATTACTCCGCCGTCGAGAAGCCGTTCGAGGAGTACGTCGACGAGCTGGATGAGGTTGTGCACGAGAGCGTCGAGGCCCATCGCATCGCTGATGTTAAGGTCGCTTCCTTCCTCTCCGGCGGCGTCGACTCCAGCTATATTGCCGCTTGCCTCATGCCCGACAAGACCTTCTCGGTGGGCTTCGATTACAAGAACTTTAACGAGACCAACTACGCCAAGGAGCTTTCCGATAAGCTCGGCGTCGAAAACGTTCGCAAGATGATTACCGCCGACGAGTTCTTCGGTGCGCTCGAGGACATCCAGTATCACATGGACGAGCCGCAGTCCAACCTGTCTTCCGTGCCGCTGTGGTTCTTGGCCGAGATGGCCCGCAAGGACGTTACCGTCGTGCTTTCGGGCGAAGGCGCCGACGAGCTCTTTGGCGGCTACGCCTACTACGAGGACACGGTTCCGGTGCGCAAGTACAAAAAGATGGTGCCGCTGCCCATTCGCCGCGCGCTCGGTAACCTGGCGCTGCATATGCCGTACTTCAAGGGCCATAACTTTCTGGTCAAGGGTGCCGAGATCCCCGAGAAGTCGTTCCTGGGCCAGGCTCTGGTATGGCCTGAGCGCGAGGTCGACGGCGTGCTCAAGCCCGCGTACAACACCGGCGACGGCGCCTTTGAGCTCGCTGCACCCATCTACGCACGTGTGAAGGGTCAGCCCGAGCTGGTCAAGAAACAGTACCTGGACATGAACATGTGGCTCCCGGGCGACATTCTGCTCAAGGCCGACAAGATGTGTATGGCGCACTCGCTGGAGCTGCGCGTGCCATTCCTGGATCGCAAGGTCATGGAGTTCGCCGAGCACATTCCCGACCGCTACCGCATCAACGAGAACGGCAACAAGCAAGTGCTTCGCCACGCCGCCAACAAGTCGCTGCCCGATGAGTGGGCCACCCGTCCCAAGGTGGGCTTCCCCGTGCCGATTGTCTACTGGCTGCGCGAGCAAAAGTGGTACGACTACGTCAAGGAGTACTTCACCGCGCCGTGGGCAAGCGAGTTCTTCAATACCGACGAGCTCATGCACCTGCTCGATCTGCACTTTGCGGGCAAGGGCAATTTCCAGCGCAAGATCTATACGCCGCTCGTGTTCCTGGTGTGGTACAAGCGTTTCTTTATCGACGAGGGCCAGCCTTCTGTTAAGGCTGCCTAGTCTCGGCTTACGAATGCCTGTGCGTAACGGCTCCTCCGGGAGCCGTTTTTGCGCGAGCACGTTTCAGTTACTATGAAAACCGTCCCTGCCAAATGGCTGAGAAAGGTGAAAGATGCACCATTCGGATTCCGCGACCGTGACCACGGTCGATACGCTTGCCAAGCTGCTCGATGTGTGCGGCGAGCTGCGTGCTTCGGAGCAGGTTGACGAGCGCGCCGTGACCGGCTGTTCGTTTGATTCGCGCGCGGTTTCGGCGGGTGACGTGTTCTTTTGCAAGGGCGCTGCCTTTAAGCCCGCGTTTTTGAGCATGGCGCTCGATGCGGGCACCGTCGCATTTGTGTGCGAAGAGTCGCTGGTCGAGTCTCTGGAGCCGCTGGCGCAGGAGAGCGGTGCTGCAATGTTGGTTGTTGATAGCGTACGCACGGCGATGGCGCTGTTGCCGCCCGAGGTCTACGACCGTCCCGACCATGACGTCAAGATCGTGGGCATCACCGGTACCAAAGGAAAGACCACGGCCGCTTTTATGCTCCAGTCCATCATCAAGGCGGCGGGCGAGTCCTGCGGCATGATCGGCTCGGTGAACACCGACGATGGTATCGAGTGCTACGAGAGCACCAACACCACGCCCGAGGCCCCCGAGGTCTGGCGCCATATCGCCAACTGTCGCGCGTCTGGTCGCCAGTCCATGGTCATGGAGGTCTCAAGCCAGGCGCTCAAGTACCAGCGCGTCGAGAACCTGCCGTTTGACGTAGCGTGCTTCCTCAACATCGGGCGTGACCACATCTCGCCGATCGAGCACCCGACCTTCGAGGATTATTTTAAGAGCAAGCTCAGGATCTTTGATCAGGCTAAGACTGCCGTAGTGAATCTGGGCACCGATGAAGTCGAACGCGTGCTGGAGGCCGCGTCGACGGCCGAGCGCTTGGTGACCGTTGGCGTCGAGCATCCCGAGGCGAGCCTGTGGGCAAGCGATGTCCGCATGGTCGGCTTTAACATCGAGTTTAACCTGCATGGCATGAGCGCCGACGAGCCCGAGGAGGGGGAGAAGGTCCTGCTGGGTATCGCGGGCGACTTTAACGTGGAGAACGCGCTGGTCGCTATCGCCGCCGCGCGCGAGATTGGTATCGGTATCGATGCCATCAAGAAGGGCCTCTCCAAGCTGCGTGTGCCGGGCCGCATGGAGGTCGTGGAGTCGAAGGATGGCCGCGTGGTTTGCGTTGTTGACTACGCTCACAACCAACTTTCGTTCCGCTCGCTCTTTTCGTCGGTCAAGCGCGCGTTTCCCGCCAGCCCGGTCATTGCGCTGTTTGGTGCCGCTGGAGGCAAGGCACAGGAGCGCCGTGAGCAGCTTCCGCGCGAGGCCGCACCATATTCTGATCTGCTGATCTTTACCAACGAGGATCCGGCTCACGAGGACCCGATGAAGGTCTGTCGCGAGCTTGCCGAGCATGTTCCCGACGATACCCCAAACAAGATCATCCTCGATCGCGAGGCTGCTGTGCACGAGGCGTTCAAGGCGGCGCGTGAGGAATACGTCAGCCCCGATGCGCCCACCATCGTCTTGCTGTTGGCAAAGGGCGACGAGGAGCTCATGCACGTGGGCGATGAGTTCGTGCCCATCGAGAGCGATCTTTCGCTTGCCAACCGTTTAATCGATGTTACCCAGTTTGACTAATGAACTGCGATGAGGGCGGCGTCCTGAGCGCGCTGCCGTTGCAAGCGCGTTTCCCCTCAAGCGAGGCGCGCCGCCTAAGACCAGAAGCCCCTTCTACGTAATGGAGTGACCATGTCCCACAATACCCTGCCGACCGTCGCTGAGCTTTCGGGCGAGATGCGCGAGCGTCTTGCCAAGGTTAAGTACGTCTTTACCGACCTGGACGCCACGATGCTCGCACCCGGCTCGTGCGTGCTGCGCGACAACGACGGCAACCCCTCGACCAAGCTCGTCGAGGCTGTCGTGGCACTTGCCCGCGCCGGCATCCAGGTGGTTCCCACCTCGGGCCGCAACCGCACCATGATCCACGAGGATGCGCGCGTGCTCGGCCTCAACTCCTACATCGGCGAGATGGGTGGTCTGGTCATGTACGACCTCAAGGCCAACGATTGGGAGTACCTGACCGGCGATATGCCCTACGACCCCGCCTGCGGCCTCACGCCGCATCAGGTGATCGAGCAGACCGGCGTGTGCGAGAAGATTCTCGCCCGCTGGCCGCATAAGATCGAGTACCACAACGACATGTCGACTGGCTACAAGTACCGCGAGGTCACCGTCGGCATGCGCGGCGATGTGCCCGACGACGAGGTCCAGGCCATTCTTGATGAGGCCGGCTGCGGCCTGGTCTGGGCCTGCAACGGCCATCTGACCCATCTGTCCAAACCGACGACGCTCGAGCTCGAACGCGTCGAGGATGGCCGCGCGTTTAACATCAATCCCGCCGGTCTCAACAAGGGCGTTGCCATCGCACGTTTCTGCGAGCACCTTGGTATCGAGCGCGAGGAGACGCTGGCGCTCGGCGATTCCGAGTCCGACTTCTACATGGCTGACCACGTGGGCACGTTCTGCCTGGTCGAGAACGGTTTGACCAGCGCCGGCGCGCCCGAGTTCCTGGATGCTTGCGATGACGCCTACGTCACGCGCGGCAAGATTGTCGATGGCTGGGCGGCAACGGCAGAGCTGCTCGTCGCGGCCCGTTCGTAGTGCGGTCCTATCGCGCTGAGCCATATCTTTTCGAGAGAGAATCTGGTGAGGTAATGTCCGATATCGAGAATCCGGCAGGCGACACGCGCCCGATTGGCGTATTCGATTCTGGTCTGGGCGGTCTGACGGTTGCACGCGCGATTGCGACGGCGTTGCCGCACGAGTCCGTCTACTACTTTGGCGACACCAAGCGCTGCCCCTACGGCACCCGCACCGAGGACGAGGTGCGCTCGTTTGCACTGCAGGCGGGCCGCTGGCTGTCGAAGCACGACGTCAAGATCATGGTCATCGCCTGCAATACGGCGACCGCTGCGGCCTTGCGTTTGGCCCAGCAGGTGCTCGACGTCCCCGTCATCGGTGTAATCGCACCGGGCGCACGCGCGGCAATCAACAGCACCCGCACGCGCCGGGTGGGCGTGCTTGCCACCAACCTCACCATTCGCTCAGGCGCTTACACGCGTGCCATCCAGGACCTGGATGCCGGCGTCGACGTATACGGCTGCCCTGCCTCGAGCTTTGTCG